>CAZKUP010000001.1:0-12065 GCA_964555985.1 uncultured Clostridium sp.
TATGTAATAAAGTATTGTAGTAATAAAAGTATATTTACTAAAGAATATGTAATAATTAATTAAAAATATATATATTTTAATCTTTTATAAATAATTTTATTGATATTATTTATAAACAAATATTTGTTCTTATTTTCCTTATATATTTTTTGTTTTAAAATGTAATAAAAGTGTAAAATAATTAATAGATATAATATTTTTATAAATATATATGTTAAAATATAAGAAGAGGTGTGTATGGAGAATATTTATAATTTTGTTATTGAATTAATTAGTAGTATTAGTGTGTTTGGTATATTTGTTTTGAGTATATTAATTATTTTTGAATCAATTATTCCACCATTACCACTTAGTTTATTTATTACTATTTATTTTATTAATTATGGCAGTATTATTGGTTTTTTTGCTACTTGGGTTCTTACTACTATTGGTTGTTCTATTTCTTTTTTTCTTGTAAGAAAAGTTATTAGAAATAAAATAAATATATATTTTAGAAAATATAAAAAAATAGATAAATATATATCAATAGTTGATAATATTAATTTATCTTCACTCTCTCTTATAATATCTCTTCCATTTACACCAGCATTTCTTGTTAATATAGCATGTGGTATATCTAAAATAAGTTATAAAAAATTCATTACTGCAGTAATTATTGGTAAAATACCTTTGGTATTATTTTGTGGTTTTATAGGTACTAGTGTTGTTGAATCAATAAAAAATCCAATTCTATTAGTAAAAGTAATAATTTTAATTCTTATATTTTATATAATTAGTAAAATAGTTAACAAAAAATTAAAAATTGATTAAAAAATAATCATTTTTTTGCATAAATCACAAAATTCACACCAAATAGCAAGTATTATTATTAAAAATGTTGTCATCTCTTATTTTTTCTTAATAAGTTCAGTATTTTCTTTTATATAACTATGTAAAGTCATTATTTGCATTACATTAGTTGTATTAATAAACACATTTTTAACACCATTCATTTTATTATTTATACTTGATGCATAACCACTTGCTATTGTCATAAATAATGGCCATTCTTTTATTTTACCCATCATTGTACTTTTAAATTCAACATCTTCATATTTATTTTTATAATATAAATTAACTATTGCAATAAGCATTTCTCCTATAACAATTCTTAAATAACTTGGATCTAAATTAGTTAAATTAAGACCTAATAAGAATGCATAAACTTTATCAGCAACTTGATCTAATATTTTACCATATTCACTAGTAGAATTATATTTTCTAGCGCTTTTTCCATCCATATAATCAGTAACACCTGCAAAAACTGCCAAAATGCAAGAATATGCCATATAAATTTTCTTTTTTCTCTCATCTTTACTACTAAAAGATTTAGAAGAGGATATAACTATTAAAAAAGGTAAAACTAATCTAGTAAAAGTCCACATATTAGCTCTTTGTTTTTTATTTGTTTCTTTTTTAAAAAATTCTTCAAACAATTCCTTTGTTCCATCACATAATATTTCAAATTCTTTCATAAACCCCTCCATGAATTACTTGTTATTCTATCATAATTCTAAAAAAAATCAAGAAAAATATAATAATTTATGGTAAAATTAAATAGAAGGTGATTAATATGTTTTTTATAAAAGAAAAAAAGAAAGCAATACTTATTATACACGGATTTGCAGGAGGAGTATATGATGAGGAAATACTTGCAAATAAATTGGAATTAAGTGGATTCAGTGTTTTTACATTTACACTTCCTGGACATGAAAAAGCATTTTTTAATAAAGTTACAAAAGAAGATTGGATTAATAAATGTAAATTAGAGTTAGAAATGCTTATTAATAATGGTTATAAAGATATATATTTGATTGGGCATTCTATGGGTGGAGTTTTAGCTAGTTATTTAGCTAGTAATTATAAAGAAGTAAAAAAACTAGTACTTGCCGCACCAGCATTCAAATATTTAACATTTGGTGAAGAAAATTTTGAATTATTACATGCTTTAAAAAATAGTCCAGCACTATTTAAAGATTACAAAAAAGAAGATATTATATCAAGACTTATACAATTTCCAACATCCGTTATTAAAGAATTTATGTCTTTAGTGGAAGATAATCAAAATACACCATCAAAAATTAATATACCAGTATTAATAATACAGGGCTCTAATGATAAAATTGTGCCTATGATTAGTAGTGAATATGTATATAATAATCTAGCTAGTAAAGATAAAAAAATATATTTAGTAGAAGGTGTTACTCATGATTTGTTTAGAAGTGATAAAGTGGATGAAATTATTAGTGAAGTACTTAAATTTTTAAAGAGTTAATAATTCTTATTAATGAAAGGAATTAAAGACAATGATTAAGATAAAAAATAATATAAACTTATATGATACTTTAACTTGTGGTCAAATATTTAGATATATTATAAAAGATAATACCTATATTTTATTTCTTTCTGATAGAATAGTAAAACTAATTGAGGAAGATGACTATATTAAAGTATATTCATCAAATGAAGTTGATTTAGAATCAATAATATTAAATTATTTAGGTATGAATATTGATTATGATTATATTAACAATGAAATACTTAAAAATAATAAAGAACTATCTAATATCATAGAAGAATGTAATGGTTTTAGAATAATGAATACACCAAAATTAGAAACAATTATTTCATATATGATAAGTGCGAATAACAATGTTAGAAATATAGAAAAATGTGTTAATTTACTATGTAATAAGTATGGAGAGAAAGTAGAATTTGAAGATAATATTTATTATTTATTTCCAACATTAGAAGTATTAAAAACACTTACTATAGAAGACTATAATAATATGAAATTTGGCTTTAGAAGTAAATATGTATATGAATTTGTAAATACTATTACTAATGTAGATATAGATAATATTAATAACATGACTACAAATGATGCAATAAAATATTTAACAAATTATAAAGGTATAGGTTTAAAAATCGCATCTTGTATACTATTATTTGGTTATAACAAATTAGATGTTTATCCAATAGATACATGGGTAAAAAAATATATGTATGATAATTATAAAATAAAAGATATTAAGAAAATAGAAGAATTTGCTAAAGAAAAATATAAAGAATATAGTGGGGTTGTTATACAATATATGTTTCATTCTAAAAGAAATAAAGGAGATGCTTGAAAATGAAAAATGAAATAATAGAAAATTATATAACAATGACTTTAAATGAAATAAAGCAAGAATTAACTTATTATATGAAATTAAATGAAGAAAAAATAAAAGAAACTGATGAAAAAATGTTTAAAATATTAAATGATTTAATAGATTCAAGATTTAATAATTTAAATGTAGATAAAAATTTAAATTTAATATATACATTTTTACCACTTAATGATAAAAGTGAAAATGAAAAGATAAGAAAATTATTTACTTCATATTACACTGCTCTTTATAATGATAATGTAGATTTACTTCATGAAATGCTTAAAAATGATGTTAAATTTTATAAAAATTATTGTCCACGTTTAGAGTTTTTAGATAAAGATTTAACTAGTAAATTTTCTAATGATGAATATATTAGAATTGTTAAAGAAAAAGATGATATACTTATAATGTTTATTCGTTCTATAAATATGCTGGAAGATGAAGGAAAAAATAAATACATAGATAGATTTATTAATATACTTAATTTAAGATATGATGATTTAGAAAATGATTCATTTTGTTTAACTAAGAAAGCTCTAGATATGTTTACAGATGAAGCATATTTAAATGCTAGTAAAAAACAACTTGAATTTATATCAAGAATTGGAAGTCAAAAAATATCACTAAGTAATGAAAATAAAAATAGACTTAATAATCTAATTATTAATTCAGATTATTGTAATCCCTTATGTGATATGAATTTAATGCTTAAAATTTTTACAGACGAAGAATTAAAAGAATTATCTTATTCGAGTAGTGAAATAATATCATATTATTCTGATAGTAAAGAAATGCTTAATAAAGCAATAGATTTAATAAAAAAACATAGTGATGTAAGATTGTATAGATGTGAAATAAGTAAAGAATTATTTATGAAAATTAATAATGATGTATTATATGAAATATATAATAATTTTATTCTTAGCAAAATGGATGATCCAGCCATTTTTGCAGCAGCAAAACTTTATACTCCAAAAGCAAAAATAAAAAGTATTGTAAGAAGAAAAAATAAGTAATTAAAATGAGTTTAAAGCTCATTTTTTTCATTTTTTTGAAACTTTTTTAATAAAAAAATACACATATATAATAGAGGAGGTGAAGTAATGAAGAAAATGATAATATTTAAATTATTTAGTAGTTTATTTATATTAGTTTTATTTAGTTCTCAAAATGTAAATGCTTCTTGTATAACACCAGTTTTTGGCGGTAAATACACAAGAGGTATAGATAGAATATCTTGGTATATGTCATATGAAAATAATGGTGGCTGGTATGAATATCAAATTGTAAATGCAATGAATAATTGGATGCAACCAGGTTGGTATAACCCTATTGTATTTGTTGCTGCAAGTAGTAATGCTGGTACAATGCTTGATATTTATTCTAAGAATGCATCGTATTTTAATGACCGACCAAATGTCAAAACCCTTGCGATTACCTTGCACTATGATTCGTATGGTAATTATATCGATCCAATAAATAATTATAATTATGCTGAAATACATATAAATGATGATGTAATGCACGATGAAGAAGTTAGTCAAATACGTGGTACAATTATACATGAAATAGGTCATGCACTTGGACTTAAACATAATAATACAAATACTAATAGTATTATGTGCCAAACAGGATATGGTAGAGCAGTACAAACTGTTCAAGAAATAGATAATACTGCTGTTGTAAATTTATATAGTTAAGGAGAGAAAATATGAAAAACAAAAAAATAATACTTACATCTATATCACTAATCTTATTTGTATCAGTAATATGTGGATGTAATAAAGAAAAGAAAGAATTAAGTGATTCTGATAATAATATAAATGTAGGCTATAATTATTTAGATGAATATAAAGATAAAAAAATTATGAATATAACTTCGATGACTGATGTTGAAACAAATATTGCTGATCCAAAAGTTTTATATGATATATCCGATTATATTGCTATAGTGAGGATAAATTCTATGGATGGAGCTAATAACTTTTATAAAAACACCGATGTATATACTAAAACTTATACATATGGAAAAGCAACAATACTTAAAATGATTAAGGGTAATATTAATACGAAAGAAATAAATTATATGCGCAAAGGCGGTCAAATGTTATACAAAGACTGGGTTTTAGGTAGACCCAAGGAATCTAAAGAAAAAGCTTTAAATCTAGCAAAGCAAAATGGATTAGATATTAACAATACGGTTGTAAAAGAGAAGGAAAAGGATGATATAGAACTAGGAATTAATAAAATATATCTTGTATATATGTATCATGGTGATGAATATCATGACACAAATGAATATTCCATTTTTGGATTCCAATATGGATTAAGAGAAGTAAATATATCTTCAAATACTAATACAATAAATTCACTTGATAATATACAAGTAAAAGATAATGATACTAATAAATGGGTTAGTTTATCAAGCTTAATTAATTTTGATGTAGATAAATAAAAATGAGTTAAATGTTTATTTTTGAAACTTTTTTAATAAAACAATACACATATATAATAGAGGAGGTTAAATAGTGAAGAAAGCAATAATGCTCAAATTATTCTATAGCTTATTTATAGTAATTTTAGTTGGTTCTCAAAATGTGAATGCATCTAGTATAACACCAGTTTTTGGAGGTAAATACACAAGAGGTATAGATAGAATATCTTGGTATATGTCATATGAGAATAATGGTGGCTGGTATGAATATCAAATTGTAAATGCAATGAATAATTGGATGCAACCAGGTTGGTATAACCCTATTGTATTTGTTGCTGCAAGTAGTAATGCTGGTACAATGCTTGATATTTATTCTAAGAATGCATCGTATTTTAATGACCGACCAAATGTCAAAACCCTTGCGATTACCTTGCACTATGATTCGTATGGTAATTATATCGATCCAATAAATAATTATAATTATGCTGAAATACATATAAATGATGATGTAATGCACGATGAAGAAGTTAGTCAAATACGTGGTACAATTATACATGAAATAGGTCATGCACTTGGACTTAAACATAATAATACAAATACTAATAGTATTATGTGCCAAACAGGATATGGTAGAGCAGTACAAACTGTTCAAGAAATAGATAATACTGCTGTTGTAAATTTATATAGTTAAGGAGAGAAAATATGAAAAACAAAAAAATAATACTTACATCTATATTACTAATCTTATTTGTATCAGTAATATGTGGATGTAATAAAGAAGAAAAGAAAGAATTAAGTGATTCTGATAATAATATAAATGTAGGCTATAACTACAAAGATGAATATAAAGATAAAAATATTACAAATGCAACCACAATGTCTGATACTGAAGAAAACTTGGCTGATTCAAAAGTTTTATATGATATATCCGATTATATTGCTATTGTAAGAATAAATTCAATGGATGGTGCGACAAACTATATGAAAAAGGTAGGTGCATATACTGGTACATATACATATGGTACGGCAACAATACTTAAAATGATTAAAGGGGATATTGAAAAAAAGAAAATTAATTATATAAGACATGGTGGCCAAATGTTATTTAAAGAATGGATATTATCACATCCCAAAGAATCACAAGAAAAATCATTAAATTTAGCAAAAAAAGGTGGACTAGACATTAATAATACTGTTGTAAATGATATGGAAATGGGTGATATTGATCTAGAAATTAATAAAATATATCTTGTATATATGCATCATGATGATGAATATCATGATACAAATGAATATACAATTCAAGGTTATCAATATGGATTAAGAGAAGTAAATATATCTTCAAATACTAATACAATAAATTCGCTTGATAATATACAAGTAAAAGATAATGATACTAATAAATGGGTTAGTTTATCAAGCTTAATTAATTTTGATGTAGATAAATAAAAAATATTATTATTTAGGACAAATTTGTTTAATAATTTGTTCTTTTGTGTTTAAATAAATATAGAGGTGCAGTATGGTTAAAGATAAGACTTTTAATGATATATATGATAAAACTTATGATATGCTTTTAAGATATATTATTTGTAATATTAATAATTTAGATGATGTCAATGATATTATTCAAGAAGTTTATTTTGAGTTATATAAAAGAATTAAAAAAGAAGATATTAATTCTATAAATAATATAGATTCATATGTAATAGGTATTGCAAAAAATAGAATTAAAAAATATTATTCAAAATTATATAATTTAAAAAATATATTTAAATTTGATATTGAAAAAATTAATAATATTAAAAATAATATTAATATAGAAAAAGAAGTTATTAATTATAGTATTTATAATGAAATATGGAAATATATTAAAACTAAAGATATAACTATACAAAAAATATTTTTACTTTATTATAAATATGATTATAAAATAAAAGATATATCTAATATATTAAATATAACTGAATCAAAAACTAAAAATGATTTATATAGAACATTAAATGAAATTAAGAAAATATTTGGGAGGATTAATTTATGAGTAATAATTTAAAGAGGGTTATAGAAAATGATTTTAATAAAGAATTGAATCTTGATAAAATAAATAAGAAAATAAATAGATATAATTTAAAAAAAAGAGTAAATGCTTGTTTATTTATATTTATAGTATGTTTATTTGTTTTTAGTGTTAATTTAAATAAAAATAATAAATTAGAAAATTCTGATATAATTAATATAAATGAAATTAATTATGATAGTGTGAGTGATATTGGAATTAAAATGATTGAAATAGATAATAATATGAATAATTATTTTAATAATATAAGTGATGAATTTAAATGTTTTATGTTATATAATTATAGTAATGAATTTATTGGGTATAATTATATAAAAAATAATATGAATATCTTTATTTCAAATAAATATAAAAATAGAAGTAGATATATAGAATTTGATTATAATAATTTAAGTATTTCTAAAATTAATAATATAGAAGTATATATTAATAAAATAGATGGTATTTATGTTGGAATATTTTTGGTAAATAATAATTATTTTGATATCGAAACACGTGATTTAAGTGAGTTAATTAAAATTATATATAAAGTAAAAAATTAAAATATTTATTTGGCATTAATTTAAATGGAAAGAGAATTTATATATAATATGTATAAAAATAAATATAATAAAGTACTTAAATTAAAAGACGATGAGTATATAAATAATTAATTTGATAGATACTAAAAAAATTACTTAGAAATTAAGTAATTTTTTAATTGGCACACAATATTTTACTAGTAGTAAATATATTTTCTAACTCTTCTTTATTCATTTTTAATAGTTCTTTTTTAGTTTTATTTAAATATACTACTTTAATTTTATCTTCAACTTCAACATTTATATATATTTTATATTTTGGTTCTAATTCTTTTATATTTTCTACATTAAAGTAATCATTTTCAAAACTTTTTTTGAAAAATATAATCTTAAAGTATTGATTACAATATATTTTTCATTATTATATTCAAATTCATAATATCTAGGATTTAAACTTGTAAAACCATATAATTCTATTTTTAAATTATTATCATTAATATTACAATTTAATAAACTATTATCTACATATTCCATAACATATGTATTATTTATTACCCCATATAATGTTATTAATAGTAATACTAATAATATGCTAAAAATAATATATTTTAAAAATTTTATTTTCTTATTATCACTAATTGATAAATTAATAATATTTTCTTCTAACTTGGTATTATATTCATTTTTTTTAACTATTTCACCACTCATTAAATCATTAAATGTAATATTAAATAACTCACATAATGGTTTAAATAAAGATAAATCAGGCATATTTTTTCCATTTTCCCACCTAGAAATAGTTTTAACACTTACATTTAACTCTTCTGCAAGTATTTCTTGAGTCATATTATTTTCTTTTCTTAATTTGCTAATAAATCTACCAATTTTCTCTTGATCCATATAACTTCACTTCCAAATTAATTATAGCATTCATAAAAATTAATAGCAATAAATATAACTAGACATGATGTGTCCTTTTATGAAATTATAAATCATTTTAAAATAGAAGTATGAGAAAGGCAAGAAAGGAGGTAAAACATGAAGTTATTAAAAGTTACTTTGTCGTTAGCAATTTTTACTTTTTTACTATCTAGTTTAGGAGTAGGTGCTATACAAGGACAACAAGCATATGTTGTAGAATTAGCAGCACTAAAAAAAGAAACATTAATTGGAACCCAAACCAAAACAACAGTTGGAGGACAAGAATATCATAATTATTCTTCTTTAAATGCATGTACAGGCAATGGTAATCAAATAGGTGCAAGAGTATATAGTGACAAAAACGGATACAGTGATTATATGGACCTAGATTCTGGTTATTCTGCTTGTTGGGCTGACTTCGATAAGACAAGTTCCACAGGAGCATACGTTTTATAGATTAAAAACAATGTATTTTCGCCATGCAAAGTATATCACAATGGCATTTGGTATTACAACTAAAATAATTAAAAATCTTATAAATTTAAAAACTAATTTGCTTTTCTCTATTTAATTTGGAGGACTTATGAAGGAAAAACACATCATATTAATATTTAGAATTATAATAGTTTTATTGTTTATTTGCTTTTTTTGCACATGGTATTATTTAGAAAATGGCAAAGATAAAATGGAAGATCAGGAATTATATTATAGTGTATGTAAAGAATATAATGAATCATATAATAAAGATGAAATTATTAATAAGTATAGTGGTATTGTAAATTTTGAATATCTTCAATGCGGACTTTATACTAATAAAACTCATACTGCATATTTTATATATTCATATATTTTGTTTAATAATTTTTTAGCACCAAGTATTATTCCATTTTATATTCCAATTATTATTATTTTCCCATTTATGTATAAATTAACAAAGGAGTTTAGAAACAAGTATATAAAAAATTATTTACAAAGAAAAAGTTATAAAGATTATATAAAAAGAATAATAGGTATTGCATATAAAGAATTATTTTTTGTGCCTGTATTATTTTTACTTGTATTTATTTTTTCAATATTTTTAAGCAAGTTTAATTTAGACCCTTATGGTGAACCTAATCTTTATCTTTCGATATCAAAAAGACTTCTTACTAAAGATTATTTTGTATTATTTTATGCACTTAATATGCTATTTCAATTCGCATATTATATAAATACAGGTCTACTTGTTCTTAGTAATAATAAAAATACAATTATATCTATAGTAAAAGCATTTCTTATAATATATATAATGTGGTTTGTAAACGAAATATTTATATGTACTAATTTATCAAAAATATTTAATATAAATTTATTACATTTTAGTATGCTTAATATTTATAAATGGAGTAGTATTACAAGTATTAAAGCATTTACTTTATATAATTTAGCATTCTTTTTAATAAGTTTTATACTTGTTATAATTAGTTATAAAAATAAAGATAGAATTATGCAAATGATTGAGAGGTAATTATGAAAATAGAGATTAAAAATTTATATAAAAAATTTAGAAAAAACTATGTATTAAAAGATATAAATGTTACTTTTTCTTCTGGTAATATTTATGGTATTATTGGTCAAAATGGAAGTGGTAAAAGTGTTTTATTAAAAATAATATGTTCTTTTTATACTCAAACTAGTGGAGAAATATTACAGGATGGATTTAATTATATAAAAAATAATACATTTCCAGATGATTTAAGAGCACTTATAGAAAATCCCGATTTTATACCAGATTTAACTGGTTATGAGAATTTACTACTTCTTGCCTCAATACAAAATATTATTGATAAAGAAGATATTATTAAAGCATTAAAAGATGTTAATTTATTCGAAGAAAAGGACAAGAAATATAAAGAATATTCCCTAGGTATGAAGCAAAAATTAGGTATAGCACAAGTATTAATGGAAGACCCTAGTGTTATTATACTTGATGAAGCATTTAATGGTATTGATAGTGAATCTGCTAAAAAAATAAAAAAGATATTATTAAAAGAAAAAGAGAAGGGTAAACTAATTATTATAACTAGTCATTATAAAGAAGATATAAATGAATTATGCGATATTGTTTTTGAAATGAATGAAGGAGAACTTAGAAAAATTGATAAAAAGTAAAGTAATAGATATAATATTAGTACTTAAAAATGAGAAAATAAAATCAGTTATTATCTTTATACCAATTATTATTGTTTTAATATTATTTAATTTATATAACACAAGTTCTTTTGAAGAAGCATTTTTACTTATTAATAGTTTTGATGCATATCAATTACTTATTCTATTATGTTTAATAATATCTTCAATTACAACACTAAGATATTATAATACCAAATTAAATACTATAGTAAGATATAAAGATAAAAATGAATATTTATTTAATTTAACTAAAAAAATAGTATTAATAAATTCAATTATATATTTGTTTTCTAATGTTATTTTATTAATGCTTTTGTTATTTATATATAGATATAATATTTCTTTTAGCAACTATTCATTATATAATATTCCATTTTATATATATAATTTATATTTTATTATAAAACTATTTATCTTATATAATTTTGTGTGTATATTTATTGTATTTTTATATGAATTTATAGATAAAAAAATTGCTTTATTTTTAAGTATTATAATTTTAATATTAAAAGAAAGTTATAATTACACTTCATATATGATTAATTCTATTAATGATATTAAACTATTTATTGGATACTATTTTAATATAGTTAAATATAGTAGTTTTACACTTGAATTATCTTGTTTCTTTATTATTTTATCTATATTAATTATTATTTATAATATATTTAAATACTTAATAATTAAATTAAAAAAAATAGAAATAAAAGAGGAAATATGAAATATGTTATTATAAAAAATATATA
>CAZKUP010000001.1:12165-44383 GCA_964555985.1 uncultured Clostridium sp.
ATACTATAATTTAATGTATACTATTAGTGAACAAGAAATAATTAATTCACTAGGATTAGGAATATTATTTAGTGGTGATACTACATCTATATTATTAAGAATGATTAATTTACTCTTAATTATATTAATATGTTCAATTATATTCTATAATGATTTAGAAAATACTATTAAAAGTATAAGTACACGTATTACAATAAAAAGGTTATTATTTTATACATTCTTAAGTTTAATAATTATTTCTATAATATTAAATACAATAATATTTATAAACATATATTTATTAATATATAAATATGTTTCAATTAAATATTTATTTGGAATTTATTTAAAAGAAATAGTATTACATTTATTTATAGTATTAATAATGTATTTAATAAAAATGTTATCAACTAAACAATAAAGGTGTATGAACAAATGTTTGTATATTTTTTAATATAAATGATTGACAATATTAAAAAATAATATTATACTGAAAGTAAGGAGAAAACTATGAAAAAATATTTATTATTAATTTTAATACTATTATTATTAACGAGCTGCAAAACTAAAGAACTTAAAGAAGAATATCCAAAATTTGTATCTAAGTGTTATGAAACAAGTATTACACAAGAAGGGTGGTTTGAATTTTTTTGTATTGAAGCGTCAAAGAAAAATGCTGAAATTAAAGATACATTGAATAATTATGAATTAGGTAATAGCACTACATATACATTTGATGGATATAACTTAAAATATAAAACATTAGATGGTTATTATATACCAATATATGATGAAAATAATATAGAAATATCTAAAGTTGAGCCAATGTATCCATCTTATTCTACTTCAAAAGAAAAAAGAAGTTATATAAAATTAATAAATAATTATTTTAATGAAAAAAAGTTTAAAAATAAAATAGATATTTCTGATTTAAAAGATTTAAATATAGATGATTCTTTAAAAGAAAAACTAGTATTATATTTTAATAATGCATTAGATTCTGAACCTAGCAATTTAGGAGAATATACAGAAATACCAGTAGTTAATATTGTAGATTCACTTATAGAAAATAATTATTATTTTAGAGTAGGTTATTATATAGAATACGGCAATATTAAAAAAATAAATATTGAAATAATATATAAAGATAAATATCTTGAAAACATTAATGAATCACATCCACTATATTCACTATATAAAAATACTAAAGAAGTTGAAAAATGGATAATAGATAATCAAAGTTTTGATATTTCTAAATATGAAAATTATAGTAGTGATTTAGAAATATTAAATGATACTTTAAAAGGAATTATATCATGAGTAATTATATATGTTTAAATAAAATATGTAAAAAATATAATAAAAATTTTGTTATAAACAATTTTTCTTATACGTTTAAGACAAATGGTCTTTATACAATATTTGGAGAAAGTGGAAGTGGTAAAACAACTCTTTTAAATATTATTGCAGGATTAATTTCTTTTGATAGTGGAGAAATATTTTTTAATAATAATAAATATAAAAGTTTAAATTTTGGTAATATGTCAAATTATATTTCTTATTTAACACAAGATGTGTATTTAATTGAATATTTAAATATATATGATAATTTATTACTGTGTTCATCTGATATAGAGCTAATTAACAGTTTAATAAAAGAATTAGATTTGGAAAAAACATTAAAACAATATCCAAATGAATTATCAGGCGGAGAAAAACAAAGAATATCTTTAATACAAACTATTCTAAAAAACAAAAAAATAATAATACTAGATGAACCAACTAGTTCATTAGATGAAAAAAGTAAAAATAAAGTTTATAAATTATTAAATAAATTAAAGAAAGATCACTTAATTATATGCTCGTCTCATGATAAAGATATAAAAAAATATTCTGATGAAATAATATATTTAAATGAAAATAAATTTGAAAAAACTAGTAATACTACTATAGAATGTACAAAAGAAAATAATAAATTACAATATAATTTATATGATTTTGTAAAAAAACAAAATAAATATTATAAAAATAAGATAAATATTCTTTTATCTATAACTCTTATATTATGTTTTTTAATTATATATTTTTCATCTAATACAGAAGATAAATTACTAACTTCTCTTCAAAAAAGATATAATATGAATTATTTAACAGTATATTGTCCAATAAATAGTGATGAATGTAATCGCTTATTTGAAAGCAAAGAAATAACCGAGTATTCTTTTATTTACCATTTAAATATTCCACTTGAAAGAAGTAAAACCGAAGGATCTGTTGGAAATTCTTTAGAATCTAATATATATACACTTCCTTTAAATATAAATAATTTTAAATTAGCAAGTAATATAAAATACGGTAGATATATTAAATCAAAAAATGAAATTATTCTAGGGATTGATAAAGCATTATCAATTAATAAAAATATTGAATTATTATTAAATAAAAGAATTACTATTAATACAGTTGATGGAGAAAATGATTTTATTATAGTAGGCATATTTGATTATTTTGATAATAACGAATATTTTAAAATAGGACAAGTAAATGATCCAAATAATTACTATTTTATAAGTAATGAATTTACTAAACAATATATTTATGATGATATACTTGGATATAATGAAGTAGATGTAAGAAAAAGTGTTTATTATGTTTATTTTGATAATTTTAATACACTTTATAAATATTATAATAAGTATGTAAATAATGATATATATAGTAATAATATTTATATAGATGCAATCCCATCTTATTTTATAGAAATATCAAATCAAATAAGTATTTTTAAAATAATATTAATACCTATATTTATAATATCAATAATAGTAAGCATAATTTATTATTTTCAAACTATGAAAATAGATATAAAATATAAGAAACATAACTATGCAACATATTTATATTATGGTTATAATTTAAAAGATATAAAAAAATCAACAACTAAAAATAATATTATTAATTTATTAAAAATATTTATATTTTCATTTATAATTTCTTTAATATTATCTTTTATAATAAATAATATTAATAATTATTTTAACATAGTATCATATCAAATATTTAATATAAATATTATAGCTGTATGTACATTTTTAATATTATTATTAATATGTTCAATAATATTATCAATATTACTTTCTAAAAATATTAAAATAAATGGTTGGTATAATATAGAGAAAGATAATGGCGATTTATTATGATAAAATTAACTAATATTACAAAAGAATTTAATGATAATATAATACTTAACAATATTAATATAAGTTTATTTGAGAATAAAATATATTTATTGAAAGGAATTAGTGGTAGTGGTAAAACAACACTTTTAAATATTATTGGTTTATTGGATAGAGAATATAGTGGAGATTATTATTTTAATGAAGAAAATATTACTAGTTTAAATAATAAAGAGTTAAATAAAATTAGAAATAATATTGGATATATATTTCAAAAAAGTTTACTTATAAAAAGTCTTAATATAAAAGATAATCTATTATTTATAAATAATGACTACGAATATATTCTTAAATTATCAAAAGAATTTAATATAGAACATTTATTAAATAAATATCCAAAAGAACTTTCTGGTGGTGAAAGACAGAGAGTAGCGTTAGTAAGAACACTATTAATGGATACAGATATTATTCTATTAGATGAACCAACTAGTTCACTAGATATTAGTAATGCATTAGTTTTAGTAGAATATATTGAAAAATTAAAAGAAAAAAATAAGATAATTATAATATCTACTCATTCAAATATATTTGATAATATTGTAGATGAAATATTATATATAAAAGATGGAAGTATTAATCAAAAAGAAAATAATAACAAATATTTAAGTAATAAAAAAATAGTAAGTAAAAGAAATAATAATATAAAAATGAATATTAAATATGCATTATCTAAACAAAACATATTTAACAAATTATTAACTATATCACTTACTTCAATTGTATTTCTAATAATATTATTACTTATTTCTTTAAAATTAAATTTTAAAAGTGCATATACACAATATTTATCCAAACAATACCCAATAAATACTTATGAAATATCTTTAGATAAATTAATGTTTATTGATAATAATGAAATACAAATATATTATAATTATTCAAATAAAATAGAAGAGGTTTATTATTTACCATTACTTAATAAAGAAGATTCAATATTTTCTAATAATAAATATTTAGATAGTGGATATTTTCCAAATAATGATAATGAAGTTTTAGTAAATAATTTATATTTACAAAATAATGATAATGCTGATTACATAGTAATAAATAATATAAAATATAAAATAGTTGGAGTAATATCTTCTGATAATAAAATAATTAATGATATATATGAATCATGTCCATATTATATAAATGAATCTATACCACAAGTATTTATTCCATATAATAAAATAAAAAATATTTATAATAAAATAGATAGTGATAATATAATGATTTCTACTACTAATAAAGAAGTAAAAGATATATTAAATAATTTAGGATTTTATAATAATTTTGATGATAATATAAATAATGTAAATTATACAGTTAATCTATTTACCAATATTTTATTTATTGCAATAATATTTTTATTTGTTATTTTAATTTTTTTTATAACAAACAATATATTATTACACTTATATTATAGAAAAAAAGAAATAGGTTATTTACAAATATTTAATGTATCAAAAAAAAGAATAAAACATATTATTCTACTTGAATATTCTTTAAAATATATATTATCAATTATAATTTCAATAATGTTATATTTTATTACAATATTATTTATAAGACAAATATTTGGTGTTGATGTAGTACTAAATATTGTGGAGTTTCTTTTATCAATTATATTATTTCTTATATATATTTATATTGTTATATCTATACCATTAAGTAAATATTTAAAGAAAGAAATAACTCTATTAATAAAGTAGAGAGGAGGTGAATGTCGTGAAAAAAGGAATAAAATTTATAGTATGTTTGGCTTTGGTTTTAACTGTTACAAATGTCAGTGCAACATGTACATCATTAATTAGTGGCCCAAAATTAACTCCTGGTGTAACAAACTATGGAACAAGTTATTCACTTGCAAGTGATTATGCGACAGCAAAAGGTAGCAATGCTAAGACTTTCTTTTATAATTTAGGAGCATTAACTACCAATTATGCTTCATGGACGGGGAGAGTTATAACTTATAAGTTGATGGATGTAGACGTACTAAATGCAGATGATTTGATAAAAACATATACAGGCTCATTTATTGGCAGAACACTTGATTCAATTACTCTTACTACAACACACATAAGTGGATATATTGAGTCTGAAGGTGATCATATAAGTGAATTATATCTAACAGCATATATGACAAAACATGCAGATGATCCTGCCGCAGCAGCTAATTCTACTTATGATTATCAATTATGTCAAGACTAAAATCTACAAATTTTATGAAAACACTTATGCTTATTGCACGTGTTTTCTTTTGTTTATTATTAGTGACCATTTATACGATAACAGTTAATGCGGATTTGATTTACATTTATATATTTATAATGTAAAATCTATATTAGAGAGAAAAAGATAGTGTGAGAATAAAATCAAAATGTGTGTTTTGAACGAAGTGAAAGGATTGGTGTTACTATGAATAATAAAAATAATTTTAAGTTTAATAACTTTTATTATATAAGTATGGTTTGTTTAATATTATTTATTATATTATTTATCATTTACATTTATTTGTTTAACAAAGTAGATATTCAGGATATTAATATAATTCAAAATAATAACAATACTATATCAAAAGTATATGAATCAAATGATTATAATATATTTTATTATGGCATAAAATCATTAGATATTTATTCAGAGAATAAGAAATATGATTTTATTACTCTTTTAAAAAGTAAAAAGATAGATATTACTTCACTTAATGATTATTTAAACTTAATAAATAATAATAAAATATATTTATATGATGGAGGGACTGTTATATATAATAGTGATGAATATGAAATAATTTTTTGCAATACATTAGAAGGAAATAAAGATATTTATATAGGAATTAATGGTATGCGCGAAAATATAGACTATTGTGGTCAGTCTGCAAGTGATTTATGCTCTTTTTCAAGAACATATTATGTTGTAGATATTAATGAATCGGATGATGAAGAATTTTTTAATGTAAAATTATATGATGATAAGAATTATTTTAATGCTAAAATAAATAAAACAGTAGATTTAAAAATAAATGAATATTATGTTTTTAGATTTGGAACACTTTTTGAATTTGTTGATACTAATGAAAATATTTTTAATTATTCATATATTGTTGATGTCAATAAATTAAATGGTAAAAAAGTAAACGAACCAATACGTGTTAATAAAGATGGGATGTGTTTAATGAATGATTAAAAAATTATTAAAGGAAGTGCTATAAGAATGAAAATGATATTAACATCTACTGATTTTCTTACTAAAAATTCAAGAAATAGAATATTAAAAGAATTAAAAGATGTATCAAAGTGTAAGATATTATTTATACCAAATGAGAATTCTACTACTAAAGATATTTATAGTAATAAGTATTATGATAGATTAGAAAATTACGGTTTTACAAAAGAAAATATATTTATATTTGACAAAAATAAATCCGATGAATTTAAGAACTTAAATATAGATGCAATATATATTGGTGGTGGTAATACTTTTTCTATGTTAAAAATATTAAAAGATACAAACTTTGATAAAGAAATAATAAAATATATAAAAAATGGAGTAATATATATTGGTGGTAGTGCTGGAGTGCATTTAATAACAAAATCTATAGAGCATGTATCATATTTTGATGAGAATAAAGTTAATTTAAAAGATTTATCTGGTCTTGGCTTGTTTGATGGTATTATAATATGTCATTACACTAAAGAAAGAGAATTTATATATAAAATGTATAATAATAAATATAATAAGGTACTTAAATTAAAAGATGATGAGTATATAATTATAGAAAAAAAACATTGCTATCATTAGTAATGTTTCTTTTTATATAAGTATATTATTATAAATAAAATAATAAATGATAAAAGTATATAGAATAATAAATTATTTATTATAAATCTAAGTATTATTATATTCTTATATCCGTAACAGGATATATAAATTATTATAGAAAGAATAAGAATATAAATTATAGAAAGATTTCTATTTTTAAGTTTTAATTCATTAATTAAGTAATATTTTACTATATACATGTATATTAGTATTGTATAGAAATAGTCTATTACAAAGAATAATGATAATATGTTTTCTGCATTAGATAGAAAGCTATATTTTATTTTTTTTAGAATAAAATATACTGGGTAGTTAAAAAGAGAGGTATATGCATAGTTAAATACTGTTGTAACAAAAATAAGTATTATAAATATTGAAATGGATGAAATAATATATCCAATTAATAAATATTTGTTATATATTTTATATGAGTCATTATTTTTTGGAATAATAGATAGAAGTATTATAGGGGAAATAGAGTATGTAATAAAGTGGAGTGATGAAGAAATTACATTTGTAAATTCATTAGTAAGAATTGGTTTTAAATTAGTTAAATCAACGTATTTTATCAGTGCAACTGAATTTAAAAAGAATAAAATAATACTTATGTAAAACATAAATAATGCACTTCTTCCAATTGTTTCTATTCCTTTATTTACAATATATATTGCAGGTAATATATATAAAAGTGCAATAGCAATATTTGGTGTTTCAAATAGGTATTTAAGGGATGAAAAATTTATAAAGTCATTTAATATTATTGTAAATGAGAATACTAGAAATAGCATTATTATTAGTTTTAATATTTTTGATTTAATTAGTTCAAATAAATTTTTATTTAATTTATTAAGTTTCATTAGTATAAATATAAAACCTAGTCCTAGTATAAAACCTATTATAATAGAAATATAAGTATCTATTTTACTAATTTCTAGCATATTTTGAATACCAATACCATTATAAAAACTTCTTGATGCAAATATAACTAATATCATATATTCTAATGGATTTATTTTATTATTACTATATTCTTTTATCAATATTTTTCATCTCCTTTTTTTAAAGAGGTTTTTTGAGTAAAACTAAATGTAACATCATATTCACTATTTATATTTTTAATTAAATTAGGAATAAAATCTTTATTTTTTTTATAATAATTATAATTGTTTTGATATAAATATTTACCTATACCTATAAAATCACTATTATTTTTTTTTAGAGCATAAATTGTTTCATTAAGTACTTCTTTAATTCTATTTTCAGTTTTTCTTTCTAATTCTTTAATTATTTTTTCATTTTTAGTATTCATATTACAATTAAGTTCTGATAATGTTCCTGTTATTTTTAATTTTATTTTAATTTTATTTTCTTTATAATCATATGTATATTTTGAAGAAGATGTAAGTAATTCTATACTTGCATAGTTATTATTATCACATTTAAAAGATATTACTGAAGATGAGGTATTATTATTTATTAAATTAAGTCCAAGTGATGCATCTGAATTTAAGTATCCAATTAATTTATCTTTATTAAATATTGCAGTATTTTTAGATAAAACCAATCTATTTTCTGGGTTAATGTCTTCATTTTTAGAATCCATTTTCTTAATATAAAGAGTAGGTAAAACAGGGTCTATTCCTTCTATTAGGGTATTAGATACAAATTCATCAAAACTTACATCTATTACATTACCTTTAAGTTCTTTAGATATTTTAATGCTTGATGATATATTTAAAGAGGGAATAGATACGAGTGGAGTAAGTACATTCATAACTTCATTTATTGGATCAGTTGTTATAATTAAATTAAAATCTTTTTCCATTTCAGCATCTCTTAATATAAAATCTATAAAATCGTTTATTCCGACTTTTGCAATATTTTCTCCAATAATTATTGTATCTACATGTCCAATATATAATTTCTTAGGTGACTCTAATGTAATATTTCTAAATGCTTCGTGTAATGTTTTTCCTGTACTATCATATAAAATAACACTTGGGGAGGATTTGTTGTCACTATTTTTTTGTGTAGAATCTAATACTTGTACAATTATTTTAAATTGATCTAGTTCTTTATCAATTGATACATTAGATACCATTGCCATATCAGATAATTCTCTATAATCTCTGCAACCAGTTAATAAAAAGATAGTTATTATTAATAATATTTTTTTCATAAATTCCCCCTAATAATATTTTTCTTTGCTGTAAGTTTATTTCTTCTTGTTAATTTATATTTTTTAGATAAAACTATGTCATTTCCTTGATCTTTTAAATCAAGTGGACTTGTAGGGTAAAGAAATGGAGTTTTAAATGATGTAATACTAGAAAGTTCTGAAATAAGTAAAATAAGTGAAATAAATACTCCAAGCATACCTCCAATACTTGCAAAAATTATAAATATAATTCTCCATATTTTTATAGCATTAGATACATCATTTAATGAAAAAATAAGTTCACTAATAGCAGTTATTGCAATAACTATTACCATAATTGGACTAACAAGACCTGCTTCAACAGCAGCGTCCCCTAATACTAATGCTCCTACAATTGAAAGAGCACTTCCTAAAGCAGAAGGCGCTCTTATATCAGTTTCTCTAAGTATTTCAAATGTTACATTCATAATAAGTGCTTCAAGTACAGTTGGAAAAGGCACTCCTTCTTTCTGCATTGCAAAATTAATAAGAAGACTAGGTGGAAGCACTTCTTGGTTATAAGTAATAAGTGCAATATAAATACCTGGTAGCATTATTGAAATAATAAATGCAATTATTCTAATTATTCTCATGTAACTAGCATTTATACCATTTTGAAAATAATCATCCATTGTATGAAAAAATTCAATAAAAAATGCAGGCAAAAGAATTACAAATGGAGTATTATCTACTACAATAGCAATTTTTCCATTCAATAATTTATAAGATACTAAATCAGGTCTTTCAGTAGAAAGTACATTAGGAAATAAACTTTTATTATTAGAAATCATTTCATAAATATAACTACTATCTGGCACAGAGTCAATATCTATACTTTTTATTTTATCTTTTACCTCATTTAAAAGAGATTCATCACAAATATCTTTAATATAAAGAATCCCAACTTTAGTATTACTTCTTCTTCCAACATTCACTTCCTCTAACCATAAATTTTCATTTCTAATTCTTTTTCTTATTAATCCAATATTTGTTTGATAATTCTCAGTAAATGCATCTCTTGGTCCTTTAATAGTTTTCTCATTTTCTACCTTACTAATACCACTATCTAAACTTTTTCTAAATTCTAAAGCATAATACTTATTATTTATATTAATAATACAAAAGCCATCATATAAATAAGTTATTATCTCATCTATATTATAAACTTCAATTATTTTATAATTAGGTAAATACTTTTTAATATAATTATTAATATTTAATATTATTTTTTTATTTATTTTTAAATAACTTATATAAGAAAGTACAAAATCATTGATACTTTTTGAATCACATAAAGTTTCAAAAAAAATAACATTTATTTTATTATTACATAAATCAATATTTTTAATAACTAAATCTTTGCTATTACCACATTTATTCTTAATTTTATTTATCATAAGATCCACCATTTTTAGTATTAACAAAAATAATATTTTTATTTGTTTACTTATATAAAATAAATATATTTTATAAATATTGATTTAAAAGTAATTAATCTAAAGGATTAACTACTTGTTTTATTTCTCTTTTCATTTTTCTTTTTTTTATTTGTTTACATTATACAATATTATAATAATTATAAAAATATATTTGCGAAGAAAATTCTATCTTACTGTTATATTTTTGCATTTATTGATAATAGATGTTATAAAGTGTATAATAATATGTAGGTGAGGAGTATGTATATTAATAAAGTAATAAAACAAAATAATGAAGGTTCTGGAATTGTTAAAAATAATGATAAAATAGTATTTGTTCCTTATTCTTTAGCAGGTGATGTAATAGATTATAAGATAATAAAAGAAAATAAAAAATATGATGAAGGAAGAATTCTAAATATAATTAATGAATCAAATGAAAGAATTAAACCTATATGTAAATATTATTATAAATGCGGTGGTTGTAATTTAATGCATCAAAAATATAATTGTCAATTAGAATTTAAGAAGAATAAGGTAATTAATAATTTAAAACATATTTCTAATATAAATATAGATAATATAGATATATTGTATGATAATAATTTTAATTATAGAAATCATATTACTTTATCTGTTAATAAAGATTTAATAGGTTTTTATAAAAATAATTCTAATGAAATAATTGATATAGATTATTGTTATATTTCAAATGATAAAATAAATAATGCATTAAAAGAAATAAGATTATTTTTAACCAAATATAAAAATAATTATATAGATAAAATAAGTATTAAAGCATTTGAAGAAGTACTTATTAATATTGAATCTAATAATTTTAATCTTATAAATGAATTTAAAACATTTGTTAATTTTGATTCTTTATATATAAATAATAAATATATTTTAGGTAATAAATATATAATTGCAAATTTAAATAATTATAAATATAAGGTATCATCTAAAGATTTTTTTCAAAAAAATACAAATATGACTATTAAACTATATGATTATATAAAAGAACTAGTTAATAACGATGAAACAGTGCTTGATTTATATTGTGGTAGTGGTGGTATAGGAATATATATAAGTGATAAAGTAAATAATGTAATAGGTGTTGAAGTAATAAAAGAAAGTATTGATAATGCACTTGAAAATGCTTTATTAAATAATATAAATAATATTAAATTTATATGTGGTAAAACAGAAGATAATATAAATAATATTAAAAATATAGATACAATTATAGTAGATCCTCCAAGAGTAGGGCTTAATAAAAATGCAATAAAAGATATACTTAAAATAAGTAGTAATAAATTAATTTATGTATCATGTAATTCAACTACTTTAGCAAGAGATATTAATTTATTAAAAGAAGATTATGTTATAAAAAGTATTAAATTATTCGATCTTTTCCCTAACACTGAGCATGTTGAAACTGTATGTTTGTTTTTAAGAAAAGAGAAATAAATTGATGAAATTCTTATTTAAAGATGCTACAATAAATATGAATTATAGATCTGAATTTTATTTGAGTTTATTATGAAGAAGATAATGAAAGTTATGCTGTCATTGCTTATTATTTAAAATTAAAAACAATGGAAATTACAAAGTAAATCAATAAGTATTTTAGCAGTTTAGTTGTTTCTATAAACTATTATTTAATTCTTCTTGATCTAATAGTTATTTTGCTTTATCATGTTGTGGTGTAAACTTAAGGTGAGATATTTATAATTAAGTATTTTATTTAATGAATATAAAAATATAATTGAATTAATATTAATAAAAATATATAATTAAAGTAGGGTGTAATAATATGAATTTATTTGAAAGAATACTTTATTTTTTACAAGGAAAGATGGTTAAACCTACTGCATTTGGTTGGTTTCATATTTTATGGTTATTTTTAGTTGTAATAGTTATATTTATTTTATATAAAAGAAAGAAATATTATGGTGAAAAGCAATTAAAAATAGTATTAGGTACATATGGTATTATAGCTTTAATTTTAGAGCTATTAAAACAATTAATATGGTCATTTAACTATGATTCGATTACAAATATTATTAATTGGGATTATAGGTGGTACTCGTTTCCTTTTCAGTTATGTACAACTCCAATATTTGTATGTATAATTTGTTTGTTTTTAAAAAAGTGGAAGGTAAGAGATTATTTATTATCATATTTATCTTATGTTACTATTTTAGGAAGTATTGCAACTATGCTTTTACCAGATAGTTGTTTTGTTCCTGATATATTAGTAAATATTCATACAATGTGGTTACATTTAGGCGGTTTTGTAGTGTCTATTTATTTACTTATGTCAAATGAGGTTAAAGTAAATATAAAGAATTTATGTGGTGCGATTTTTGTATTCTTAATATTTGTATGTATTGCAGATATTATGAATATTGTAATTTATAATTTAAGTGTGCTTAATGGAGAAGTTTTTAATATGTTTTATATCAGCCCATATTTTATAAGTACATTACCAGTATTTGATATTATTCAAAAAAATGTGCCTTACATATTATATCTAATAATATATATTTGTGTATTAATAATAGGTAGTTTTATTATATATGGTACTTCATTAATTATAAGTAAATTAAAATATAAGATAAAGTAATAAAGGAAGTGTATATATGGAAAGAATATATAATAAGTTAGTTAGAGATAATATACCTATTATAATAAAAAATAATGGGGAAATGCCTATTATTAGAGTATTAAATGAAAGTGAATATAAAAAAGAACTTGAAAAGAAATTGTATGAGGAATATAAAGAAATAATAGATGCGGGTGGTGATAATCGAATTGAAGAACTTGCTGATATGTTAGAAGTAATTAAAGCATTAGCTAGTTTAGAAAATAAAAATTTAAATGATATTATAGAAGTTGCTGAAAGAAAAAATATAAAGCGTGGCGCTTTTGATGAAAAGATTTTTCTTGAGAAAGTTATAGAGCCAAAGTAGTTAAATAAGATGTATTATAGATATATAAATGGAGGAGTTATGAAATTAATTGTTAAAGAAAAACTTTTATCAATGCATGATAGATATTATATTTATAATGATAAAGAGGAAATTGCTTATGAAATAGTAAGTAGAATGATTTCTATTGGAGATAAGACTACAATATATGATAAAGATGGTAATATTATTGCATATATTGAACAAAAGGTAATGCATTATATGCCATGCTATAATGTTTATATTAAGAATAAATATAAATTTGAAATTAAAAAGAAGTATCATTTATTTAAAAATAATTATAAGTTAAGTAATGATTATAAAGTAGATGGAAGTATATTTAATTTAAATTTTTCTATCTTAAATAATAAAGATAAAATTATTGCAAAAATTAAAAGAAAATTTATAACAATAAGTGATAAATATGAAATAGATATATTAGATACTAAAGATTTAATTACAATATTGACTATTATTGTTGCAATTACTAATGATAGGGATTAGATAAGTCTAAGAGAGTTATTTCTTTAGAATATTGACAAATCTATTATAATTAATATATATTAATTATAGAGAGGAGGTGACTTTTGTGAGAAAATATTTATTTATGTTTATGTTGTTTTTTCTACCAACAATACGTTCTATAAATGCATTAGAAAATGATATGTATGTTAATAATAATGGTATTATAATTTCTAATTTAGAATATAACAATTTAATTAATAGTGGGTATAGTAGCAATGAAATAAGCAATATGACTCAATCTGAATTTAATGAAAATAAAGATTTAAGTGGTCAAGTTGTTGCACAAACAACTAAGTATTATAGAGTTGAAACTTTTGTTTCAAATAATCAATATTTTACTTTAGCAAATAAAGATAAATCTTATACTTCTATTTCCTATGAAATTTCTGAATCTGAATTTAATAATGCAAAAAGTGCACCATTTGAATCAAGTGTTATTAATGCAAGTGCAGTTGTAGAAACCACCTATAAAAAAATGACAACATCTATTGTGAAATATAATAGTAATTATAGATATAAAAATGTTGTTTTATGGAAGAAATTACCTGCATATAGGGTAAATGACATTATAGGAGTTGGATTTGAAGATAAAGTATATGGCGTGTCTTCTTCAAAAAGATTAGTTGCATATTATATATATGATGATAGTTGTGATGTTAATATTACAAATACAGGCACATGGAAACTAAGTGCGAATGGATATGCGGTAGCATTTGATTATCCTACTAAATCCAAAAATGCAACCAATGAGAATTTTTATGTAGAAATGTATTTTGATGTTGGTAAAAATACTTCATTAACTATAAATACATTAAATGCATACGGAGACTATAAACATTTAATTGGTTCAAAAAGCCATGTTTCTACAAGTATAAGTATTGACTTGGGTGGTATCAGCGTTGGAGCTAGTTTTGAATCTTATTATGATAGCATTTCAACCGCTCAAGCAACATTAACAAACATAAATTGGTAATTTTTCATATAGAACTAGGTGTGTATTTTATATACCTAGTTTTTTATTATAGCAATTACTAATGATAGGGATTAAATAAGTCTAAGAGAGTTATTTCTTTAAAATAATAATACTTTAAAATAATAATCCTTGACAAATAATAAATAAAAAGTATAATAAATCCTACTTAAGGGGGATTTATGAATAAAACTAAAAGAAAATTAATTGCTTATTCTCTTCTTTTAACAAGTTTAATGGGTTGTAAGAATAAAGAAGATGTTATTTTAGAAACTATTCCTATGGAAACTAGTGAGATAATTAGTTATAGTGAAACAGAAACAAGCACTATAGAAGAAAAGAAAGAAATACCTATGTATTACTCATATTATTCTTTTGTAAATGAAGATACCTCGTTTTATAATGAGGATATGGAATACACTAAAGATATAGAAAAATATCAAAGAGTTATAGTGTCAGAGCCTTTGAATTTTGAAAAGGAACAAACTGATTATGCTTATGTAATATTAGATGATGGAACATTTGGTTATATTGATTATTCTAAATTAACTACTTTACCTGAATCTTTTATTGAAGTAGATATTAGTGAGCAACGTCTTGTATGTTTTTATGAAAATGATGTTACGCTTATATGTGATGTTGTAACAGGTAATCCTTCTGTTGGTACAATACCGGGTACTAATTTAGGTTATACACAAATAAATGGTAAATTAAGAAAGACTCATTTGATGGGGAACGCTTATGTTGAAATTTTTATATCATTTAATTCTCATGGAGAAGGGTTCCATGATGCTTCTTGGAGAAGTGAATTTGGTGGAGATATTTATTTAAATAATGGTTCTCATGGTTGTGTTAATATGAGATATTCTGATGTTGTTGAGCTTGATAAATATACTGAAGTTGGAACAAAAGTTTTAATACATAAATAAGCAATATTGCTTATTTTTTTTATTCTATGGTATAATTAAATGGGTGATGTTATGATATATATAACAGGAGATAAACATGCGGAATTTGAAAGTGTATTTAGATTCTGCAATAGATTTAATACTACTACTGATGATATATTAATAGTACTAGGAGATGCGGGAATAAATTATTTTTCAAATAAAAGAGATAATATTTTGAAAGGTGAATTAAAGAATTATCCAATTACATTTTTTTGTATTCATGGTAATCATGAGGAAAGACTTGAAAATATAAGTACTTATAAGATGAAATTATTTCACGATGGAATTGTTTATTATGAAGAAGAGTATCCTAATATATTGTTTGCAAAGGATTCTGAGGTTTATAATTTTAATGGTAATAAAGTTCTTGTAATAGGTGGTGCTTATAGTGTTGATAAGTATTTTAGACTTATGCATGGATATAATTGGTACTCATCTGAGCAACCTGATGATATGCTTAAGAAAAAAGTAATTGATAAGTTAAATGAGTTAAATAATAAGATTGATATAATATTATCTCATACATGTCCTTATAAATATATTCCAAGAGAAATGTTTTTAAGTAGCATTGACCAATCAAAGGTAGATAATTCTATGGAGTACTATCTTGATGAGATAGAAGGAAATAATGAGTATAAGTTGTGGTATTGTGGGCATTATCATACTGATAAGAAAATAGATAATATTATATTTATGTTTAATGATATAGAGGAATTAAAGGATGTAAAAAAGAAAGTGAGATAGGAAGTATGAAGAAATTATTATTTTTAATATCTTTAGTTTTACTTACTGCATGTACAAGTAATATTAGTTATGATGTGAATTATAATGAAGCAGTTAAGTTAATAGATGAAAAAAATGCAATTATACTTGATGTTAGAACAAATGAAGAATATGAAAGTGGTCATATTGAAAATGCTTTAAATATTCCTCTTGATTTAATTAATAATATTACTAGTTATATAAGTGATAAAAATACTTATATTATTGTATATTGTAAAAGTGGTAATAGAAGTAAAAGTGCTTTGGAATTACTTAATAAAATGGGGTATTATAATGTATATAATTTAGGTGCAATGAGTAATTGGAAAATTTAATCACATAATTTCACATAATTTATTTTTATTTTAACATTAATTATGTGATAAATTATTTGATAAAGATTAATTTTTTTTAATATTTATTTAATCTTGTGATATAATTTTTAGGGAGGGAATTATGTTAGAACTTAAAAAAATTACAAAAGTTTATGATACTTTATCTTTTAAACAAACTGCTTTAAAAGATTTTAGTATAAAATTTAGACAAAATGAATTTGTATCAATTTTAGGACCAAGTGGTAGTGGTAAGACAACTCTTTTAAATATTATAGGAGGTCTTGATCATTATACTAGTGGGGATTTAATTATAAATGGAGTAAGCACTAAAGAGTATAGTGATAGAGATTGGGATACATATAGAAATCATGAAATTGGGTTTGTATTTCAAAGTTATAATTTAATACCACATCAAACTATTTTATCTAATGTTGAGCTTGCGCTTACTTTATCTGGTGTATCTAAAAATGAAAGAAGAAAACGTGCAAAAGATGCACTTAAAAAGGTAGGTTTAATTGATCACATAGATAAAAAACCAAATCAATTATCTGGTGGTCAAATGCAAAGGGTTGCAATAGCAAGAGCACTTGTTAATAATCCATATATTCTTTTAGCAGATGAACCTACGGGTGCACTTGATTCAAAGACAAGTGAACAAATTATGGATTTATTAAAAGAAGTTGCTAAAGATAAATTAGTTATAATGGTAACTCATAATAAAGATTTAGCAGAAGCATATTCTACTAGAATAATAGAACTTAAAGATGGAGTAATTATTAGTGACTCTAATCCTTTAAAAAAAGATGAAAAAGAAAAAGAAGGAAATTTAACTAAAAAAACATCTATGAATTTAAAAACAGCGCTTTCTCTTAGTTTAAATAATTTAATGACTAAAAAAGGAAGAACTATTTTAACATCTTTTGCAGGTTCAATAGGTATTATAGGTATCGCACTTATTTTATCATTATCAACAGGTCTTAATAATTATATAAGTAAAGTAGAAGAAGAAACTTTATCTGTTTATCCATTAACTTTAGAAAAAACTACAATGGATTCTGATACATTTATGACTACTTTAATGGATGCTAAAAATAATGTTAATAAAGATAAAACTAAAATATATTCTAATAATATTATGTCAGATATGTTATCATCTATGGCAAGTGAACAAAATGTTAATGATTTAAAGAGTTTTAAAAAATATATTGAAAATAACTCTGAAATAAATAATTATGCGAGTGATATAAGATATACTTATAATTTAAATTTAAATTTATATAAAGAAACAGATAAGGGATATGTGCAAACAAATCCAAGTACTGTATTTGAAAAAATAGGAATTGGTAGTGAAATAGCTTCATCACCTATTATGAGTATGATGAGTGAAGTTAATTCATGGACTGAATTATCAAGTAAAAAACATATTTTAGATAGAGAATATACTCTTTTAGCAGGTTCTATGCCAACAAAATATAATGAAGTAATACTTATACTTGATAAGAATAATCAAATAAGTGATTATGCACTTTATTCACTAGGACTATTAGATCAAGAAGAATTAAATAATAGTTTAGAAAAAGTAATGAAGGGCGAAGAAATTGAAGAAAAAGAAATACATATATATGATTATGAAGATATGATAGGCCTTACTTATAAACTAGTACTTAATACAGATTATTATAAAAAAGAAAAAGGTATATGGATAGATAAGAGTACTGATGAAAAATATATGAATAATATTTTAAAAAATGCAGAAGAAATAAAAGTTGTTGGTGTAGTAAGATTAAGTGATGATTCTCAATCTACAACAACTGGAGTAATTGGTTATACAAATGAATTAACAAAGTATACAATAAATAAAATAAATGAAAGTGATATTGCTAAAGAACAAATATCTAATAAAAATAAAAATATATTTACTGGAATGAATTTTTCAAATAATTCATTTAATATAAAAGATTTAACTAAAGAACAGCAAGCTTATTTAAGTACTTTGTCACAAGAAGAACTTGCAAAAGTAATAGCAAGTTATACTGAAAATGCTAGTAGTACTTATGAATCTAATTTAGAAAAATTAGGAATAGTTGACTTAGATGACCCATATACAATAGAATTATATCCAATAGATTTTGAATCAAAAGATGAAATAGTAAATATAATAAATGAATATAATGAAGATAAAAAAGAAGAAGATAAAATTACATATACAGATTTAGTTGGAGTAATGATGAAATCAGTTACAACAATTATTAATGCAATAAGTTATATCTTAATAGCATTTGTAAGTATTTCCTTAGTAGTGTCATCTATAATGATTGCAATAATTACTTATATTTCAGTAATAGAAAGAACTAAAGAAATAGGTATATTAAGAGCAATTGGAGCATCTAAAAAAGATGTATCAAGAGTATTTAATGCAGAAACATTTATAGAAGGAGCATTCTCTGGTATATTAGGTATATTAGTAACACTTCTATTAAATATACCAATTAATATAATAATTAATAATATTACAGGTATAAATAACTTATCAAAACTACCTATAAATGGTGCAATAACATTAGTTATTATATCAATAATATTAACACTTATTGCAGGACTTATACCATCTAGAATGGCAAGTAAAAAAGATCCTGTAGAAGCACTTAGAACAGAATAATTTATTCTGTTTTAAACTTTAGTGTGAAAAGATGATAATTTATCATCTTTTTTATATATCATTATATAAATAAAATTTTCCAAAAGTTGTCGAATTATGACAGTTTTGGAAAAAAATTCTAAAACTTGACTTTTTAAAGAATTTGATATGCACTTATAACAGAGGTGATTAAACATGAAAACTATGATAGAAAGAATAGAGTATTTAGAACAATTAAAAAGGTTCAAAGATAAAGATTTAATTAAAGTTGTTACTGGAATAAGAAGATGTGGCAAGTCTACATTATTTGAATTATTTATAAATTATTTAAAGGAAACAGGTATTAAAGATGATCAAATAATAAACATAAATCTTGAAGATGCTGATTTTAATTTTTCAGATTACAAAGAACTATATGATTATGTAAATAAAAAAATTGAATCAAAAGAACAATATTATGTTTTCCTAGATGAAGTTCAAAATGTACCTAGATTTCAAAAAGTGTAAAAAAGTGTAATAATTATTTTTTTATATAAAAATATTGAATATAAATAATTTATATGCTATAACTAAGTCAAGAGAAGGAAGTATATATTTATTATTAAAAAAGATATATAAAATTAGAAATAATTATTATATAAATATTAAAAGATGGGAGGTGAAATTAATGAGTAAAAAGAAATATTTAACATATTGCATGTTCATTTTAGTGCTTATGTGTATTCCAACTTTTGCTAATGCAAAAGAGGTTATGCATTACTACATTTCATTAGAACCAAGAACATACGTTGAAATGAGATATGTGACAGCTACTGAAAATTACAAATATGTTTTAAATAATGTAAATTCTACAGTTGGTGAGCCTAAAGTACATAGTTATTATCAGACTTTGTATAATGGGACTATTGTAACTGTTGGTAAAAAGTTGAGTGTTAAAGGTGCGGGAAACGCTTATGATTCTTTATGGAAATCTAAAAATTCTACTTCAAATCCAAGTGGATATTCTATAAATGCAAAAGATGTATGTGTAATTGGAAGTAATACAAATGCTGATTGGTGTGCTATTGAAAATAGTAGTTATAGGTTGAAAGTTGCAAACGAAAATTTACTATATTCAATATCAATTGATGGAGCATTTACTCTTACAAATTAAAAATATTATAATGAGGGAATCAATTCCCTCGTTATATAAATTGAGGTGTTTATGAAAAATAAAATATTTAAATATATAGTTATTATACTCATAATCATAGTTAGTATTTATACAGGCATTAATTTTTATAATAAAGAAAAAGCACAATATGAATTATATGAAGAATTTAGTATGGCAAGTGAAATTATGGCATTATCATATAATAAAGATGTAGATATTTTTTATAGTGTATTAAGATTGGCAGAAACAAAAAATACAGAAACAAAAGATACTATTATCTCTCTTTTATTAGATTTAAAAGAATATGATTTTATTCCCAGTCTTAATTATCTTATCGAATTGAATGATTCTGATTCATATGATGGAATAATAACATTGTTACTTTTTTTGAAAAGATATAATTCTGCTACAATTAATAAAAGAGAAGATATTTTTAATAAAGAAGATACTGACTTAGGGCACAATTATAAATACACTGATGGTGTATTTAAGTTTAAAGTTACTAAGAAAGTATTAAATAAAGAGTTTTATAATGATAATTATGAGAAGTATTTAAAGAAAGAAGGTTATAGTAATTTTTTAGATAAGTTAAGTAAACTTTTATCAAAGAAATTAAATAAGTCTTATAATAATATTAAGTTTAGTATTAAGAATAATTATGATGAGTTTTATAGTGAAAATAAAGATATAATTAATGATATTGTTTTATCTGATTTTAATGATTTTTCTAATTATTTATATGATACATATATATGTAAAGAAGAAGGTTTTTTAGCGTATTTAAAGGTTAAAATAGATGATAAATATATTGATGAAATATCTATTAATTATAATTATACTAAAGGGGAAAGAATTTATACTAATGTTATTAGATATTATAAATATTCTTATAATTTAGATGTTAATTATTTATGGGAACAAATGGATGAGTTAAATTATCCTAGAATATATTGTTAGGTGGTATGTATGAGTAAAATTAAAGATTATTTTAAAAATAAGAATAATTTGATTATTATTATATTTTCTTTTGTTATATTTATTTCTATATTTTTAATATTAAAGGGAGAATTATATTATAATAATATTAATTATTTTAAAACTTATATTGAGTATTATATTGATAAATATTTAGGGGGTAATATTTCATATTTATTTTCTGATTATGATAGTAGTTTATTATTTTATGTTGAAAATGATTTACAAAATACATTATCTGCTATTTATATTTATGTATTAACTTTTAGTAATTCTTTGTTTTGGTTATTAATAATAGCTATACCAATATTAATTTTTAATAAAATACATAATGAATTTTATGATGAATTGTATAATAAATTTAGTATTAATAAAATAGTTAGAATTGGGAAGAGGAAATATATTTTTAATACAATATTTAAAAGAGGGGTATCTATTGGTTTATTATTACTTATACCTAGATTATTATATTTTCTATTGTTATATTTATTTATGCCTAGTGGAGTATCTTATACTCATGTTTTAACTAGTATTGCATCTTTAACTAATGCATTTTTGTTCTTAAATTATAGTGTTAATCCTTATTTATTGATTGCAATTGATTTATTAATTTCATTCCTTTATGGATTTATTATTACTGAATTGTCCTTGTTTATCATTTCTTTAATTAGAAATAAACCTCTTTCTTATCTTATATTTATATTTTCTATATGTTTATTATCTATTATTTTCTATGTATTAGGTCATCCAATAATAATATCTTTTATATCTGTGTTTACTTATTACTCTATGTCTAATTATGATATATTTAATATAAAATGTATACTTGTAGATATTGGTGTAATAACTATATTTATGTGTATTTTAAATATATTAGTTCTTAATATACAAGTGGGTAAGAACATATGATTTATTTATTTAAAAAATTTCTAAAAAATAAAATATTTATAATATATATTTCATTATTTTTAGTACTTATTTATTTAGTTAATAAATCATATTTACCTATTAAAATAGAATATATGATGGAATCTAATATTACTAATAATAATTATTTACTTTATAGTGTACTTCTTCCAATAGTATACTATGACAATTCTATATTAGAAAGTATTATATTAGATTTATCTTATTATTGTATAGTATCTTATCTTGTAGTGTCTTATGTTGATTTATTTTTTAATGAAATGGTTAACGTAATATTTACTAAAATAAAAAGAGATATATCTATTAAAAATATATTAATATGTAATATTATATTTTCTTTTATAATAGTTCTTGGTTATATCTTATATTTTTATATTCTTTTTAGTATTAAAAAAATTGATTTTATATTTGATATAAATGTAATTATATTATTAATAATAAAAATACTTATTACTCTGTTGCTAACTAATTTATATATTAATTTATATATTAATACTAAAAATATACCAATTTCACTTATATTACCATATATGTTATATGTTGTATTTGAATTATTAATAAGACTTATTTTTAGTAATTTAAATTATATATTTGTTATTATCTTTATACTAATAATATTTAATTATTATATATATTTATCTAATAAAAAAATAATTTTAAGGAGTGATTTATGATGAATTTAATAGAAATTAAAAATGTATCTAAAAAATTTAATGAAAATATTGTTGTAAATAATGTTTCATTATCAATAAAAAAGGGTAGTATAGTAGGTATAATAGGTAGGAATGGGTCAGGAAAAACAGTTCTTTTAAAAATGATATCTTCACTATATTATCCTACTGAAGGAGAGATTATTTTAAATAATGTTAACATACAAAATGATTTTGGAATACTTATAGATACAGGATTTATGAATAATATTTCTGGATATGAAAATTTAAAAATATTATCTAACTTAAATAATAAAACAAATGATTCTGATATAATTGAAATAATGAAACTAGTTACTTTAGAGCCATTTTCAAAGAAAAAATATAAAGATTATTCAACAGGTATGAAGCAAAAATTAAAGATTGCTCAGGCAATTATGGATAAACCAAAAGTATTAATACTTGATGAACCATTTAATGGGTTAGATAAAGAAAGTGTTAAATATTTTAGAGAATTATTTTTAAATATGAATAAAGAAGGTACGACTATAATTATTACTAGTCATTATAAAGAAGATATTGATATTTTATGCAAAGAAGTATATGAAATGGATAATGGTATTATAAATAAAATAAATATTTAAAAATTTACAAAAAAGTATTGACATTTATACTAAAATAAAATATATTCATATTGCTTGCAAAAATATAATCATTTGCAAGTATCATTATTTACTTATTTTTTATTTATTTTGTTTTGTTCTATTCTTATCTGTCATGTTACTAAGAATAGATATGTCTAGCCTCTATTAAAAAAGATAGAGGCTTTTTGTTATATGAAGCAAAGATTGTAATATATGTTTAAATATTAATAAGCTAGTTAATAATAGTTAGATAAAATTATAATGTGTATTATTTATAAATATCCCTAGCTCATATGGTATAAGTAATAAACTATTTTGAATGAAAATTTTTACTAACAATACCGAACACGAGTTTGTAGATAAGCAGATTATATGGAAATAAAACTATAAAAGTTAAAATAAATGAAAGTAATATATATAAATTAGATTGTTTATATGATAATCCACATGTAGAAAAAATAATAGAAAATCATTTAAATAATAATGAATTTGAATATAAAATTATTATAAATAAATTTAATAATATGGAATCTGTATTAAATATTTTAGAAGATTTGAATTTAAATATTATTTTAAAAAGTGATATCAATTATAATCAAAATTTTATAAATTTAATCCCAATATTCAAGTTGTTTATTATAATAATTTATATGTTTTTTATATTATATTCAATTATTATTGTAAAAAATGTTATTAAAAAAGAAAAAAACAAAATATTTGTATTAAAAACTATAGGCTATAGTAATAGAAATATAAACAAAATAATAAACAGTATCTTATTTTTTATTATTAATAATTGCTTTATTGTGAATATAATAATTGTATTATTAAGTATGATATTTCTACACAATACAATTCCATTTATTACATGGAACTTAAGTAGAAAAGCTATTATATTATTTACTAACTATATTATTTTTATAGTTTCTTTGATATTAGTGTGAATTAAAACTTAGAAAATTGAATATTGACTACCAAAAAAAATTGTAGTATATTTTATTTGAAGATATGATATGAAAGTTTGCTAATGGGATATATAAAATTAGAAATAATTTTTATATAAATATTAAAAAAGGAAGAGGTGATATAAACTTATGAAAAAAAAATTAAAGAATATTTTGCTTTTCGCTATAGTTTTGCTTGTACCAATAAATTTTGCAAAAGCAGAAACTGCACCACCATGGATTAATGCAAAATATACAAGAGGAATAGATAGAATTTCTTGGTATATGTCATACGAAGATAATGGCGGTTGGTATGAAAATTTAATTATTAAAGCACTTAATAATTGGATGCAACCAGGTTGGTATAATCCTATAGTGTTTGTAGCAGCAAGTAGCAATGCGGGTACTATGATGGATATATATTCAAAACCAAGTACATTTTGGAGATCGTATGTCCCATCAGCAGAAACAAGACATTATGATGGCTCTGATAATCAGTTGAAACCTAATACAAGTGGTAAATTATCTCAAGATTATGTATTTACAAGAGTTTTTCTAAATGATGATCAATTGCATAATCTACCTGCTGATTTATTGCAGGGAGTTATTGCTCATGAAGTAGGGCATACACTTGGATTAGATGAAAATAATACTAATAGATATAGTATTATGTGTCAATATTTAAATGGTACAAGGCTAGTAAATACGGTTCAAAAAATTGATAATGACACAGTTGTAAGTATTTATAGTTAGGGAGGAACTTATGAAAAAAAGGAATTTATTAATAATATTTGTATTTATATTTGTAATATCTATTTGTTTGGTTTTGAATAATAAGAAAGATATGAAATTTGATACAAATAATGATAATGCGAATGATGATGTTGTAATTGATATAAATCAATATGCATATGTTGAGTATCTATATGATTTAAATGATAAGAATGTATTAACTGATTTATTTGATTATATTGCAATAATAAAAATTAAATCTGTTGATGGAGTAGATAACTATGATTATGTTTCTAATGATTATGTGAGTCCTTATACTTATGGTAAGGCGGAGGTTTTAAAAGTGATTAAAGGCAATATTTCTAATAAAGAAATAAGTTATAATAGATTGGGTGGTAAAATATCTTTTACAAAATATATAGAAGGCGAAGAATATAAACCCGTCGACTTTAAGAGAATATATAATATTAGTAATATTGATGATAGCAAAATAATCATAAATGCAACTTATTCAAAAGATATTGATATAGAACCTGGGAAAATTTATTTAGCATTTTTAGAGTATAAAGAGGGTGTTAATAGAGAAAACGAATATTGGATAGGTGGTATGGAATATGGACTTAGGGAATTAAGTGATAGTAATATTTCAATAAATAATATAGACACTATAAAAGTAAGAAATAATACTACTAAAAAATATGAATCTATTAATGAAGTTATAAATTTAGATATTAAAAAATAAAAAATAATTATTGACTATTATTAAAAATTATTTCATTTTACAATATTTTAAAAACTTTTATCTTAATGATAAAGTTTTTTTATTAGCAATATCGAAGATGAGTTTACACAAAAAAATTAATGTAAAATTTTTATTTAAAATGTAATAATAAGTTAATCTAAGGAAAATATAATAATTGTATTATTAAGTATGATATTTCTACATAATATAATTCCATTTGTTACATGGAACTTAAGTAGAAAAATTATCATTTTATCTGCTAACTATATAGTTTTTATTGTATCTTTGATATTAATTAAAAAAATTATATTAAAAAGATATAGCTATTATATTTTTTAATAAGAATTTTATTATTTCATCTTTTATATTTTAAATAAATGTGATATGATATTATTGTATTATATTAGGAGATGATAAAAATGGGTTTTAAGATAAAAGAATTTTTTGGAACATCTGATGGGGATAATGCTTTGGAGAATAATTATTATTCTTTATCTTCTGATGATGCTTTAAGGGGTGCGGATGCGGAAGGAAGTAAGTTAATACTTTTGGAGCCTAGGGCATATTCTGAATCCCAACAAATTGCTGATCATTTAAAGAATAGGCATACTGTTGTAGTTAATTTAAAAAGGGTTACAACTGATCAAGCTAAAAGAATTGTTGACTTTTTAAGTGGTACAATTTATGCAATAGGCGGGGATTTGCAAAAGATAGGTGGAGGTATATTCTTATTAACTCCAAACAATATAAATGTACAGGGAAAAATATCAAATGATTCTGAGGATAAAAAAGAGAAGGTTCATGATAATAGTGATATAGATATTGGTTGGTAATATTAATTTTGAGGTGAAATTATGGATAAGTTTAAAAGGAGTTTAAATGGTTATAATGTTGATGAGGTAAATGCTTTTATTGATGATGTTATAAGTAAATTAGAAGCAATTATAAAGGAAGAAAAGCAAATTAAGAATGAAATAAAAATGAAGGACATTAAAATAAAGGATTTAGAGAATATCGTTGAACATTATAAAAAAATTGAAAATGAAATGAACGCCTCAATTAATAATGCTAAAGAAAGTGAAGAATCTTTAAAAAGACTTGCAAAATCTGAAAGAGATGATATAATAAATGAAGCAAGGCAAAATGCAAATAGAATTATAAGTGATGCTCTTATGCGTGCTGAGAAAATTGAGTATAAGACTGAACTTTTAAAGAAAAACATAGTGTCTTATAAGAATAGGGTAAGAATTATGTTGAATCAGCAATTAGATATGATTGATGATTTGGATGAAGAAAATGTAAATTAAATGATGGAGACGGTGTATTATGATTCTTTTTAGAGAGCTTTTGGTTGGTGAGAAAAAAGTAAGATAATAGTATACAAATCACTCTTGATAATTCTTTCTGATGAGGAAAGAACGAGTTATTTCGTTATAAATTAAAAGTGCATAGAATCTATGAACTAAGGTGGTACCGTTCTTTTGAACCCTTAGATTATAGATTTTTTATTTTAGGGAGGAATATATGAAAAAATTTAAAGAGTTATCAAAAGAAAAAACAAATGTTATAGAGAAGGAAATATTAAATCATTGGAATGATATTAATATTCTTGATAAAACTATAGAGAATAGAAAAAATAATGAATCATTTGTATTTTATGATGGCCCTGCTACTGCAAATGGTATGCCTGGAGTGCATCATATGCTTGCTAAATTATTAAAAGATTCTTTTTGTAAATATAAAACAATGAAAGGGTATAAAGTTCTTAGAAAAGTAGGTTGGGATACACATGGACTTCCTGTAGAACTTCAAGTAGAGAAGACTCTTGGTTTTAAATCTAAAAATGATATTGAGGAATATGGAATAAAAGAATTTAATGAAAAATGTAGAGAGAGTGTTTGGGAAAATGAAAGTGCATTTAAGAAATTAACTCTTGATATGGGACAATTTATTGATTTAGAGCATCCTTATGTTACTTATGATAATAATTATATTGAAACTGAATGGTGGATTTTAAAGAAATTCTTTGATGAGGGCTTAATTTATGAAGGATATAAAATACTTCCATATTGTCCAAGATGTGGAACAGGACTTGCCTCTCATGAAGTTGCTCAAGGGTATAAAGATATTCAAGTAAATACTGTAACTGTGCCATTTAAGCTTAAGAATGAAGAAAATACATACTTTTTAGTATGGACAACAACACCATGGACTTTATTATCTAATGTTGCTATATGTGTTAATCCATTTGAAGATTATATTAAAGTAAATTCTAAAGGATATAATTTTATAGTAGCAGAAAAGCTTGCAAATAAAGTATTAGGTGATGAATTTGAAATAATAAAAAGATATAAAGGAACTGACTTAGAATATACTGAATATGAACAATTACTACCATATATAAAAGTAGATAAAAAAGCATTCTTTGTAGTATGTGATGAATATGTTACTATGGAAGATGGTACTGGTCTTGTTCATATTGCGCCTGCATTTGGACAAGATGACTATGAAGTTGGTAAAAAATATAATTTACCAGTAATAAATCCAGTTGGTGAAGATGGAAAATACATAGAAGGTCCATGGAAGGGTACATTTGTAATGGATTCAGAACTTGAAATTACAATAATTAAACATTTAAAAGAAAATGATAAGTTATTTAAAAAAGAAAAATTAAGTCATAATTATCCTCATTGTTGGAGATGTAATACACCACTTCTTTATTATTCAAAACCAAGTATTTATATTGAAACAACTAAGTTTAAAGATAAAATTATAGAAAATAATAATAAAATTAATTGGTATCCTTCTTATGTTGGAGAAAAAAGATTTGGTAATTGGCTTGAAAATATGAATGATTGGGCAATATCAAGAAATAGATATTGGGGAACACCACTTCCATTATGGAAATGTAGTTGTGGTAATAGCGTTATGATTGGTTCAAGAAGTGAACTTGTAGAAAAATCTATAGAAAATATTGATGAATCAATTGAATTACATAGACCATATGTAGATGATGTACATATTAAGTGTGATAAATGTGGTAAAGAAATGACAAGAGTTAAAGATGTAATAGATTGTTGGTTTGATTCTGGTAGTATGCCTTTTGCACAATATCATTATCCTTTTGAAAATAAAGAATTATTTGAAAATCAATTTCCTGCAGATTTTATATCAGAGGGAATAGATCAAACAAGAGGATGGTTCTATGTGCTTCTTGTAATATCAACATTTGTAACAGGAAAAAGTCCATTTAAAAATGTTCTTGTAAATGATTTATTACTAGATAAATATGGCCAAAAAATGCATAAGAGTAGGGGTAATGCAATTAATCCATTTAACTTAATAGAAGAGTATGGTGCGGACACTATAAGATGGTATATGCCTTATGTTTCACCAGTATGGACACCTATTAAATTTGATGTAGAAGGGCTTAAAGAGGTATATTCAAAGTTCTTTAATACCTTAAGAAATACTTATAATTTCTTTGCATTATACGCTAATACTGATGAGCTTAATCCAAGAGAATTTAATGTTGAATATGAAAAAAGAGAAGAAATAGATAAATGGATATTATCTAAATATAATAAATTAATTAGTGAAACTACAGAAGCATATGAATCTTTTGACTTAACAAAAGTTGTAAGAAAAGTAACTGATTTTGTATCAGAAGATTTATCTAACTGGTATATAAGAAGAAATAGAAGAAGATTTTGGGCTTCTATAGAAGATGATAGTAAAAAAAGTGTTTATAATACTACATATGAAGTTTTAGAAGGATTATGTAAAATTATCGCACCAATCGCATCATTTACTGCTGAAGAAATATATACTAGTTTAACAGGAAAAGAATCCGTTCATTTAGAAGATTTTCCAGTGTATGATGAATCTAAAATAAATGAAGAAATAGAAGAGAAAATGGATTTAGTAAGAAGTTTAATCTCACTAGGAAGAAACGCTAGGGAAGAGGCGAAAATAAAGGTTAGACAACCTATTAAAGAAATAATTCTAGATGGTAAAAATAGAGAAATAATCTTTGATTTAACTGATTTAATTAAAGAAGAATTAAATGTTAAAGATATAGTATTTACTGATGATTTAACAAAATATATATCTTATGAAATTAAACCTAATTTTAAAGTTTGTGGACCAATTCTTGGTAAAAATATTAAAGATTTCGCACAAAAACTTACCACATTTACTCAAGATGATTTAACAAAATTAAAAGAGGGTGGTAGTATAGAATTAAATATTAACACTACCCCTATTATTCTTACACTTGATATGCTTGATATAAGAATTAATTCAAAAGAAGGATTTAACGCTAGCAATGAAAACAATAACTTTATTATATTAAATACACATCTTACTGAAGAATTAATTAATGAAGGAGTTGCAAGAGAATTTATAAGTAAAGTACAACAAATAAGAAAAACAAATAATTATGAGATGATGGATAGAATATCAATATATTATTCAAATAACTTAGAATTTGATAAAGCAATAACTAATTATATTGATTTTATAAAGAAAGAAACATTAGCAGATGAGATAATTTCTTTAAATGAAGAATTTGATAATACATATGATTTAAATGGAATAGAAGTAGGTATAAGATTAGAAAAGAAGAACCAATAAGGTTCTTCTTTATTATATTAATAAATAAAATTGTTATAATGAGAAGTCAACATAATATACATTATACGAAATTCTATATATAATATATTTATATCTTTCTAGATTGTATTTCAGCAATTCTTTCAAACACTTCAGTAGCATTTTTTTCATTAATCTCAGTATATCCAAGTTCTTTTAAAGCTTGTGATTTAACAGTATATAATTCTTGGGTTCTAGATAATTTTTCTTCATTTCTTTGTTCAACTTCAGCTTCAAATTTCTTATGAATCTCAGCAACTTTTGTTTTAGAAAAACCACCATTATTAAATAAAGTAATTGCTTGATACATTATACCTTCAAATACAATTTGTTTCTCTTCATTAAAAGTAAACTCTTTAGTGCTTACAAATCCATTAGATTTAGCAAAATATGCAAGTACATATCTTAATTCTTCAACATCATCCATTACTTGTAAAAAATTATATAAATACTTAAAAGTATTATATGCTTTTTCACCCTCATCTTCATCTAAACTTTCTTTTAATATACTTACTATATTAGATAATAACTTTTGATTTTTCTTATTTAATCCCTTTAAATTAGTAGTTGTATTATCTCTTCCACGAGGCATTTCCTCCCCTTCACTAAGTAACTCCTCTACTCTTGCAATAAAATCATTATTTGGCTTAATATTTTTAATCTCATTTTCATGTTCAACATTAAATAAAAGTAATAATTTTGTCTTTTTATCCTTAGGCCACTCATCAACAGATTTCATTTCCAAATAATTGTATACCATTTGTCTAGATACACCTAAATATTTAGCTAGTTTTACTTTAGAAACCCCTATTCCTTTTAACAAATTATTTACATCTTTCATAGACTCACTACCTCCATATTTACATTTAAATTGTATCATATACAATAAATAAGTGTCAAGCATTTTACTACTTTACACTTTAAAATGACATAGTTCTAAAACATTGTTATTATAGTAAATAATAAGGTAATTGTTTTAATACCATTTAAAATGACATAGATCTAAAAC
>CAZKUP010000001.1:44483-55766 GCA_964555985.1 uncultured Clostridium sp.
AGTTTTAATACCATTTAAAATGACATAGATCTAAAACCTCAAATTCATTAGATCTATTATATTGTCATAGAGTAACAATATATTTAAATGGTATTTCTATATCACTTTATATATAAATTATAACATGAATTCATCTAAATTGGTATCTATTATTAACTTTTTTTCATATTCATACGTTACACCATAGGATTGAGAATCTATAAGAATTATTTTTATTTCATTATATATTGAATATTTATATAGTTCTACAATTTCTTCTTTAGTTAGATATTGTTTTAAATTTACAAATGCTAAAATATTATATGTTTGTAAATTCTTTTCTAAGTCAATTAATAATAGTAAATCATTAAGTAATTCGTTTTTATTATTAACTCCTAATTTTAATATTTTAGATATATTCTCAATACTTACTTCATCATCTATTTTTAATGGTATATCAGTTGAATCTAATATATTTTTATATGATTTTACTAGATTATTATATTGCTTTATTAAATCTAATCTAGCCTCTTCTTCTATATTATTATTAACATATTTAGTTATGTCATTTGTACATTTTTTAGAATCAAATCCTAAATTAAAGAAATCTACAAAAACCTTTATCTTATTATTCATATTTAATTCTTTAAATTCATTATTAAAAAATTTAACATCCTCTGTGTACCCATCATTAACAATCTTCTTTAAATCAGATATAAATCTGTAAAAATATGATTTATTTTCAATTTCTATTGCATTTATATTTTCTTTATTTAATTCGATTTTATTATCAAAATAACTTACTTTTATATTCATAATACAATTAACCTTTCTTCACTATCAATTATTTTGTTCTTACTTTCTCCAATAACATATTCTATTTGTGCATATTGTTTTTCTGTTATTGTTAAAATTTGAATAAGCCCCCTTTTAGGAGCATTCTTTCTAATTCTATCATTTAAAAATTGTGCTTGTTGTGAATTTAATAAGAGTTTTGAGTAAACAGATTCCTGCATCATAATAAATCCTTCATTTATTAAAAATTTTCTAAATTTTATATAATTTCTTTTATCAATAGAATACACATTTGGCAAGTCAAAAAATACAATTGTTCTCATAATTCTATCCCTCATAAAACATAAAATCCTTATATTTATCTATATTATCTATTGATTCAAGTGTACTTTTTACATACATCTTAATTATATCTTTTAATGTGTATTTTTTTCCTTGATATAAATATGTATTATTGAAAATATTTATAATATCCAATTTATATTTTGAATCTAATTCTCTTTTTTTATTAAAATAAATAAAATTATCAATTATGCATCTAAAAGGTTCCATTAAATCACATGCTAGATTAAATTCGTTAAATTCATTTTTATGATGTATTCCTAATTGAGTAAGATATCCTAAACTAGTTATTTCTTTATTAAATGTAGACAATAGTATTGAGTATCCGTAATTTAAAGCAGAATTAATATTATCATTTTCATGTCTAATAAATTCCATACCAAATAAGTCGTTAAAATAGACTTTTGCAGAATGCCCTTCTCTATTTGTTTTATCTCCTATTTCAACTTCATCTACATATTCTAACATCCATTCAAATTTATCTGAATCAAGTTTATTTAATAATAATCCTTGATTATTTATTTTATTTTTAACTATTTTCATCCACAATAAATCTTTTTGTTCTTGATTCCAATTTACTTGTTCTTTAATCTTTTTACTTGAATTATGGCTTGAATAATATGAAGTTAATTCACCAAAAGGGTTATGTTTTTCATCACAAAAAATAATATTTATTTTATTGTTTGATAACTCTTTTAAAAGATAGGTAGAAATAGATACAGCTATTGAATCCACAATAATAGTATCTATTTCTGATAAGTGAATATATTTTTCTTCACTACTTTGTTTAACTACTAAAAATCTATTTTTATAGTTTAATTTAGCTTGATTAGTTATTACTACAGTTCTAAAACTCATATTACTTACCTATTACCTCTTCCTTAGAATAAATGCCAGTAATGGATGTAAATTTAAATGTTCCAGAAGTAATGTCTTTTCCAGATAATCTGCCTATACGATCGCCTAATCCATATTCTTTTAAATTACCATTAGCACTATTGCATTTATAAATAGTTAATAATTGAATTATAATTTTTTTAGCATCATCTATATTTATAGTACTCAAATTAATGATGTTTTCTATTTTTTCTATGCTCCCTTTAAAAAATGGGAATTTTATCTTTTGTTCATATAAGAACTCGATTATTTCTTTTGATTGCTCAAGTATATCATCATTAGATATAACTGGTTTTTTATTTTCATATTTTATTTTATTGTTAAGTAAATAATTTAAAGTATATTTCCATCTAATTATTTGAGATTTATTTATTTTTAATTGTATTGCATTAGATACTTCACATGATTTATTTAATACGCTGTATCCCTTTATATATATATCATGATTTTTAAATTTTACAAAAGTTTCAAATGGGATGTGATCCTTGATTATAATAAATTTTTCAAAATCATTTAACTCTAATTGCTCTTTAATATAGTTAAATTTCAAATTTATATTATTTTTTTCAAATAATGCTATTTGCATTGGAATTCCAATGAGTTTATATTTGTTTTTATATTCAACAAGGCATAAATATGAAACATTCATATTATGATAACCACCATAGGTATTAACTGGCATATTCTTTTTTATTGGTATAGTGCCTACATGTCTCTTATATATTTTTTCTTTATATAATTGCCCTGTTCTAATCTCAGTCTTTTTACTTATTAATATATCATTTCTATATAAAGTATTTTCTATTCTTTTATTAAATTCAATTGAGTCAAATTTAACTTCTCCATTGTCATTTTTATTCATTAAACCTAAAGTATTTTCATCTAATGAATTAATAACATAACCATATTTTAATTTATCTTTATTTCCTGTTTGTTTTAATATATTATTAATTTCAATAATTGTTTTATAATCTATATCTTTTTTTAGATGATTTTCTTTATATTCACCTAAAACTGCTGCAAGATAAGCATCATGTGCATGATGATAATCGTTGATATCTCTAAATTTAAATAGTTCATATCTTTCTCTATAATTATGAGATAACTCTGCTTTTAAATATATAATTTTACTATCATTATAAAGATTTCCTAATATGTTTGCAACATGTTTTGTTATTTGTCTAGTTTCTACTAATTGTCTGTTTATAAATCCTTTTATATCTTCATCAGTAAATTCTTTTCTATTTAAATTATAATGTTTTTTAGGAGATATTAGTCCTGCCTTTTTAAGTTTTTCCCACCAGTTTTTTTGTTTCCTTCTATATTCTTCTGGCACAACAAAAGAATTTGCTTTATCCTGATTATGGCATTTACATACAAGTGCTTTATTATCAAATGAATCATCTTTGTAAAGGGACCTTGGTATAATATGATCAATTTCGCAATCTTTGTCTAGATCCAGAATATTAAGAGATTTCCCACAATATAAACACTTACCTTCTTGCTTAAAATATAAATATACTGCTTGTGAATCTAGTTTTTCTTGTGATTTTAATTCTTTTATTAAAGTATTATAATTATCTACTTCATTTTTTATAGATTCATAAAGATTAATCATTTTTTGTTTTCTATCATCTTTTCTTTTCTTAACTTTTTCTTCTCCACGAGCCATTTCTATAATAATATTTTCTGGTTTGCCTCCCATGTAGTCAGTTAATTCTTTTACTACTTTTAAAGATTGATAAATACCTCTTTTAACTGCGGGTGAACACGCTAAATTATCTACTAAATCGTAAGATAGCTTATATTCTTTTAAAATATTATTTTCTTTTATCATTTGTTCAAAATTATATTTATCATCAAAAATTATTTCCATAAAATTATACTTTGTTTCATACATTAAATCTAAAATTGACTTCTTGCATTCAAAATTTTCTTTATCACAATAGTATTGAGTGGTTAATAATTTTTTTGATAATGAACCCCAACCACTATAATTTTTATTTGAAATAAGTTTTATTTTTTCTTCTAAACCTGGATATTCTTTTATTACTCTTGATTCAAGTATATCTTTGTCACTATAAATTGTAATCCATTTAATAATATTTTCAGCGTCTTCTTCGGTATATGAAGTGTTTGCAAATATTCCATCTTCTCCAAAGAAATCTATATATGATTGCATATTATTTGCAAATTTTTTATCACTTGAATACCCTGTTATATTAAACTCACCATTAAACATATCGTAATCTGATAAACTATATAAATATGTTTTAAATTTTGTTTCAGTAATAGTGCCACTAGTTTTCATAAATAATTCTTCCATTATTTTATGCTGTATTTCATTTGGTATTCTATCTCCATTTATTTTAATTTGTTTTAATTCATTCATGACTTTGAATCTTGAATATAGAATAGAATTATTAGGAAGTGCATATTCATTAAGTAAATATGTACAACGAGATGACATTTTTGTTATAAACTTTTCAGCCGTATCCTCTTTATTTACTATTATATCAAAATTGTATGGTGTTATTTTTTCGTTTGAATTTCTTTTAATCCATGCAAATTCACTTCTATCATCAAGTACAAGTGGACCAACATAATATGGAATTCTAAATTCTAATAATTTAACTAATTTATATTTTCCACCTACTTTTTCTTTTAAAAATTGATAATATTCACCCTGATTCTCAATTATTTTTATAAGTTCTTTTTTATTTAATTGATATGGATATTTACCATTTTCTTTGCTAGTTATTCTTGGTAAAAATTCTTGATTTTCAATTCTAGGAAGTACTTGTGTATACATATTTTGCAATGTTGTATCGCATTTATCATAAACTTTTTTTATTATACTTTCAATTTCTTTTTTTAGGTCTTCTGTTGTAATTTCATTATGAATATATTTATCATATATACATTTTTCTTTTTTAGATTTAAAGAATTTATTATATTCCTTTCTATCATTTTTTAATAATTCTTTTAATAATTTTAAATCAGAAGAATGTGTATTATATCTTTCAACCATAAGTGAAGATATATTTTCACTATTACTTCCTTTAAACATCTTTTTTAAGAATATAGAATCATATAAGTTTTTAAATGAATCTAACAATTCAATTTTATCACCTAAAACACTTGATAATTCATCATATTTATCATCATAATCAGAACTACTAAAATCAATAGACTTAACACTTGACTCCTCTATTTTAAATAAATGCGCTATATTAAATTTATTGCCGCATACTAAATTAGAGAATGCTGTAATAGTATTTTTATCCATTACATTTTTTAATTCTTCTTTTAATTTAGTTTTTATATCATTTTTTGAATCTAATAAAAGTATTTCTGCAATTTCAGTTAAATCTAGACTATCTTTATTAATATTTTCTTCATTCTCTTCTAACAATAAATCATAATATAAATCAAATGCACTATTTAATTGTTCTTCTATATTTAATTTGTTTGAATTAAAGTCTTCAAATGAATAAAGAAAATTCCCTCTATATTTAATTATATGATGTACTGCTAAATAAACTAATCTTATGTCCATCTTTTCTTTTGAATTAATTAATTCATTTCTTAAATGATATATAGTTTTATATTTATCATTATACTTCTTTGATTCTTCTTTATCTGATGTTGTTAACATAATTGTTTTATTAACTTTATCTTTTTCACTATACTTAGATTCACTTAATTTTTTAAAAAATTCAGGATCAACTTTCATTATTTCATCTTTAAATTCTTCTTGAAGAAATTTAATTCTATTTCTTCTTCTATTGTACCTTCTCCTAGTGCTTCTTTTTGTTCTTCTTTCTTCGGCACGGGTAGCCTCATCGAAAAGGCGTACTCCCCAAAGAGAAATTCTTTTATTACCTGCTCCTTTTCTAATGATTTTTTGAGTTTCAGGTTCAACAATAGCCCAACCTACAGAATGTGTTCCTATATCTAATCCAATATTATATTTTTTTGTGTTTTCTTTTTCATTGTTCATCTTGACATACCTCCTTATATTTGATATTATTTAGTTGTCTTAATACCATTTAAGATGACATAGAGAGTTAAAATAAGCTTAAAGCGAAAATACTCTTTTGGAGTTGGCGGTAGTCGCCACTTTTTTTATGTCTTAATTATATCATTTATTTTAAAATTAACATATAGAAAACTAAATAAAATTAAAAAAATATACCTATTATATATATCTTATTATAAATTTAATATTTTTAATAATTTAATTAAATATTCTTTATCATTAAATCTATTAATAGCAAAACACTTCTTTCCTATATCTTTAAAAGAGGCCCCACAAGTAAATAATAATTCTCTATCAATTATAATAAATCTATCATGAAAAGAATCATTATTTATAAAATTTACATTTTTATATTGACTTTCATATTTTTTCTTTAATATCTCATCTATATTTTTAGATACTATTATTATATTTTTTTTTATTTTTTTCAATATATCTAATAATTCTTTACCAGCATAATTATCTATTATAATTATTTCTTTATTAGATTTATTTAATATATCAAATATTAGTGAAAATGAATCATATAATTCACCTTCAAAAAATATTTTATTTATCTCTTTTTCCTTATATTTATCAAATATCTTTTCTAATCTTAACAATCTATTTTCATGATTAATTAATACTTCTTCATTTGATATAGTATTTGCAAAATATCTTCTCATTTTTACAAAGGCATCTATTATTTGAATATTTACTTTTACAGCAATATCACTTTTTAAAAGACCTGACAGCATCATTATACCTTGTTCAGTTAAAACATAAGGTAAATATTTAATATTATAACCTCTTAAATTATCATTCTTGTTCAAGGTCACAATTTGTGACCTTGAACACAACTTATCTATTTCTTCTTTTGTAAGTTGAAAACAAAATGATTTAGGAAATCTGTTAATATTTCTTTTAATAACTTGGTTTAATACCTTAGTTTCAACTTGATAAAGTTTAGCTACATCTGAAGACAACATTACTTGTTCCCCTCTCACATTATAAATCATATCTTCAATTATTATATTTTCTTTCTCTATTATTTCATTCATTTAATTTCCTCCTAAAAATAATAAAAAGATATTTATCATACAATAAATATCTCCGCATCATGCATATTTCTATTTTGCCACTAGAAACACACTTTATCGTCTAAATTGTCATATAGATGTCAGGCAAATTATCTAATGCTTTTTAAGTATATATCATAAATGTAATATTTACAATAAAAATTTTTCAAAATTTTTCACAAGTCAAACATAAACATATTTTTTATACCTTATTATTTTATAACTTTTATCTTTGCTTTATCATTACTAGTATTAATAAATTCAACATTTTCATTATTATTCATAGTATTTTTTAAATTCTCAAGTTCATTTTTTAAAATTCTAAGTTCTTTTATAATCTCTTTTGTATCTTGTTCTTTACTTGGACTTATTTCTTGTTCTTTATCATTATTTTTATCAAATATTTTATTATCTTTATTTTTTTCTTTATTATCTTTATTTTTTGCTTTTTCTAACACATGCTTTATTCTTATATAATTGTATCTTTGTAGCATTATGCAATATGAGTTAATACCCACTAATGACATAGTAAGTATAGCATAAGAAGTTGGTATTTGCCCACTAAATACTTTTGCTACATTATCACTTAAAACAAGTAATGCTAGTATATGAATAGTTGCATTCATATATAATTGTTTTTTAAAATCTATTAGATCTTGCATACCATTACCTTTTTTCATGATATAATTGTCTGGAGTATTATAAAATAATTGTTTCCTATCTTCTTTTTCATACGAAATGTAAATGGATACCAAATTATTTCTCTTGATTTAAATGCAATTTTTCTAAATTTTTTTACTCCTAGTAATTCATATGTTTTCTTTTCAAATTTATATAATTTATCTTTCATAAAAGATCCCCCTTTTCTTTTATGTATTGTATTATATATATTTTTTATTATTTGTCAAGTGTTTTACAAACATTTGTTTATACAAAAAGTACTTATATTATAATAAGTACCATAATTTTTTATTATTTTTCCTTACTTCTTTAATTATTCCTCCACCTATACATTTATCACCTACATAAAATACGCATGCTTGTCCTGGTGTTACTGATTTAACATCTTTATATTTTACTAATAATTCTGAATTATCTAAATATTCTATTTCTACATCATTATCTTTTTGTCTGTATCTAAATTTTGCAGTGCATTTTGTAGGCCTTAAATCTGAATTAAAGTTAACACTTTCTACTATACAACTATCTGAATATAAATATTCATTATCTTCACCTAAAGCAATATATAAAATATTATCTTTTAAATTTTTACCTACTACAAACATTTTATCTTTTGTGCCACCTACATCTAGTCCTCTTCTTTGACCGATTGTATAATACATAAGTCCAATATGTTCTCCTACTTTTTCATTAGTTTCTATATTAACTATATCGCCTTTTTGATTAGGTAAATAATTTTTTAAAAATTCTTTGAAATTTCTTTCTCCAATAAAACATATCCCAGTTGAATCTTTTTTCTTTGCAGTAGATAAGTCTATTTCACTTGCAATTTTTCTAACTTCATCTTTTATTAAATCTCCTACTGGAAAAAGTACATTTGTAAGTTGTTCTTTTGTAAGTTGTGATAAAAAGTATGTTTGATCTTTATTATCATCCACTCCTCTTTTTAAGTATCCATCTTCCATTCTAGCATAGTGGCCAGTTGCAATATAATTGGCGCCTAATCTTTTTGCTTCTTTTATAAATAAATCAAATTTAATATATTTATTGCACATAATATCTGGATTTGGAGTTCTACCTTTTTTTAATTCATCAAGAAAATATGTAAAAACATAGTCCCAATATTCTTTAACAAAATCTATTCTATAAAGAGGTATATTTAGTTTATCACATACATTTTTCGCATCATTATAATCTTGTTCTTGAGGACAAATATTATTATTTAATGTGGGATTACCCATTATATCATTATTTATAGATGCATCCCAATTTCTCATAAATAATCCAATTACTTCATATCCTTGTTTTTTAAGAAGATATGCTGCTACTGAGGAATCAACTCCCCCACTCATTCCAATTACAACTTTCATAAAATCACCAAATTTATTTTATCAAATAAGTTCTTCTTAGTAAATGATTTTTATTAAATATGGAAGAATAAATGTTTCATAAAGCGATGAAAGAGATAGAAATATTATTGATATTAATAATATAATTATACATTTTTTTAATAATTTTTTATTTATTCTATCTTTATTTAATAGTACTTGTATTAAATTTGTACACATTTTAAATGAATAATAAGTTGTTATAAAATAGAATAATAAATTAATAATTAAATGTGGAAATATATATATTAAACTTACAAAGATACCATCAAATTTAAAATTATATAAAAGACTTGCAACAGTAAATGATAAAGAAAATCCTTTATAAAATAAAATTATTATTATAAATGGAAGTCCTATTACTGAAAACCCTAGAATCCATATAATAAATAAAGTAATATTATTGTTTAATAAGTTATTGTATAAATTATTACTTATGTTATTATTTTTTATATTTTCAAAGTATAAATTAATGTGTTCTACAAGAGTTTTTTTATCTTCTATAGATAATACTTTAATAAAGAAAGTACCAAATAAAACAGCTATAATTACAACTAAAATTAATGAAATATATATACTTCTATCTCTTCTTATATCTTTAAATACAATATCTATTACTTTATTCATGTTCCTCACCTCAACAAATTATATGTATAACTCTTTTTTTTATTCTTAAAATTTGATATAATCAAGAAAGAGGTGAATGTAATGAAAAAATTAAGTAAAGTTTTTGTGTGGTTTGCACTTATTTTAATGGTAGGTAGTGTGGTAATTAGTATTATAAGTCCACTTTTATGGGGGTAAAAATGAGAAATAAAATTGAAAATAAATATATATATACTGGTTTAACTGCTTTTTTTGTTATTGGAGCAAGTTTATTATTATATTTTTTCTTTTTAAGATTTGATAATATTATAATGATAATAAAAAAGATATTAGATATATTATCTCCTCTTATTTATGGAATAGTTATTGCTTTTATTCTTACTCAAATATTTAATTATGTAGATAAAAAACTAACTAATTATTTAATTAAAAAAGTTGATGAAGAAACTGCTAAAAAATATTCTAAAATAGTTAGTATTGCAGTATCTATATTTGTATTATTTGTTGTATTATTTTTAATACTTTATATACTAATACCAAGGCTTATATTAAGTATACTTGGAATTATTGAATCATGGAGTTTTTATGTAGATAATATTGAATCTTGGATAAGAAATATATTAAAAGAAAGTCCTGCACTTGAAAAAATTGTTTTAGATGCAGTAAATGATTCGTCATCATCAATTTTATCTTGGATAAGTGATGCTGTACTTCCTCAAATGGAATCAATTATGGCAAGTGTTACAACTGGACTTAATGATATGTATACTTTTATTACTGATTTTATTATTGGACTTGTATTTTCTATTTATATTCTTGCAAATAAAACTAAATTTATTGCTGATTTAAAAAAAGGTACATATACATTACTTGGTATAAAAAAAGGTAATTCATTTTTACAAGGCGCAAGATACTGTTATAAAATATTTAATGGATTTGTTAAGGGTAAACTTATTACATCCTTAATAATTGGTACAGCATGTTATATTGGTATGCTTTTATTAAGTATTCCTCATACATTCTTAATAAGTATTATTGTAGCTGTAACAAATATTATTCCCTTCTTTGGACCATTTATTGGATGGATACCAAGTGTTATATTAATTGCTATGATTAATCCTATTAAAGCAATATACTTTTCAATATTAATACTTATATTACAACAAATTGAAGGAAATATCATTGAACCAAAAATTGTTGGTAACACAACAGGAATATCAGGATTTTGGGTATTATTCTCAATTGTAGTATTTGGAGGTATATTTGGATTTATTGGTATGATATTTGGTGTTCCAATATTTGCAGTCATATATAAATTCCTATCACATCACATTGATAAATACCTATATAATAAAAATATGCCAATTAATGAAGAAGATTATGTAGATTTAAAATACATTGATGAAACAACAAGAAAACCTGTTAAAATTAAATCAAATTAAAAATAAGAGATAAGACTCTTATTTTTTTATTATTTACTATTAACTTGGTGGTG
>CAZKUP010000002.1:0-4424 GCA_964555985.1 uncultured Clostridium sp.
ACTAATCATAAAATCCATCCTTTCAAAACTTAAATACGAAAAAAGTACCAACTTCCAACTAGAAATTGATACTTCTATACTTAAGTCCTAAACTATAAATGTTCGGACAGATTTCCCAATGGTGCGAGAGATGGGAATCGAACCCACACGGCAATGCCAAAGGTGTTTGAGACCTTCGCGTCTACCTATTCCGCCACTCTCGCGTAAAATAATTATAGCATTTTTAATTATTTTTTACAATGTTTTTATATTTTAATATTTCAATAATTACAATTAATATAGGAACTCCTAATATAAGTCCATAAAATTTAAACATAATTGAACAAATAATAACTGAAGTTATACATAAGACTTCTGGTAATTTGTTTTCTTCTTTATGTATTTTTGGCGTAATTATATATGCATCAATATTTGGAAGAATAATTGATACAATTGATGTTAAAAATAGTAATTTATTACTTATTACAGATGATGTTGTTATTGCAAGTATATTTGTTATAAATGAACCTATATATGGGATAAAATTATTAAGTGAATTAAATATACCAAGGAGTAAATAATTTGGATGCCCTATTATATAAAATATAAATGTATATTCTATTAATTGAATTATAAGTATTTTTATATTTGATATAAGGTATGTTTTTAATCTTTTGTTTATATTAAAAATCAATTTTTTATATTTTAATTTATTAACTATCATTTTTATATATTCTATATTTAAAAGTATACATATAGATAATATTATTATAAAAATAAATTTGCTTAAATAATTTATAATATTTTTTATTATGTTAACACTATTATTTAAGATAAAATTAATTAGTGTTTCTTTTATATAGCTTAAATCTATATTTAAATTGTACTTTAAGTTTATTTTATTTATAAATATAAATATATTTTCAAATAAATCAATAATATTTTGTATAAAATTAACATTAATTATACTTTTATATATTATAAGTATTAAAAATAAGAAAATAAAAATATAAATAATAAAAATAGCTAGTACTTTGTTCATTTTATTAGATAGTAGTTTATATATTGGATATACTATATATGAAAATATTAATGAGAAGAATATTAGTGATAAAATATTTAGTAATGGTTTTATAATGTTTAATTTATTTAATAAAAAAATAAGAAAAACAAAGATAGTAATGTTGATTAATATATAATTAATACCATCTTTGTTCTTCATTATCTCACCTTGCTATCTATAATAATAGTAACAGGGCCATCGTTTCTAATATGTACATCCATATCTTCCCTAAACACCCCTGTTTGTACATTTATATCATTTATTTTGAGTCTCTCATTAAATAAATCATACATTTCTTTTGCAAGAACACTATTCATTGCATTTGAATATGATGGCCTATTACCTTTTAATGTGTTAGCGTATAAAGTAAATTGTGAAATAGAAAGAATGCTTCCATTTATGTCTTTTATTGATAAATTCATTACACTATTTTCATCATCAAATATTCTTAAATTAATTATTTTTTTGACAATATAATCTATATCATTCTCATCATCATCATGTGTAAATCCAACTAGGATAACCATTCCTTTATCAATACTTCCTACTTTTTTCTTATTAACTATGCAATAGGAATCTAGACTTCTTTGTATAACTACTCTCATTGGATTAACCTCTCTACTTCTATAACTTCTTTAATTTGATGTAATTCATTTAAGAATTTCTTTAATTTATCTACATCTTCAACTAACACTACTATATTATATGTTTGATATTCTGAATTATTAATTAAATTTATAGATTCTATTGTTACAACAGAAGATGAGGCACTTGCAATTATAGATACTAGTACATTATCTTTTTTCTCAAGTTTAATTAATACTGATGTTTTGTATTTATTAGAAGAACGCTTATTCCACTCAATAGGAATTATTCTATCATCTACATCCATGATATTATGGCAATTTGTACGATGAACAACAATTCCACTTCCTTTTGTAATATATCCAATTACATCATCACCTTTAACAGGTTTACAACAATTTGCTAAAGTTACTTTTACTTCATCTATTCCTGCAACAATAATATCATTTTTTATATTTGTAGTTATATTATTACTATTATTTAATTTATTTAAAAGCATTTCTTCTTTTGACTTGTTTTCTTTAACAAGTAAATTAACTATAGAAAGAGGTGTATATTTACCATTTCCTACTCCTAAATATAAGTCTTCTTTAGATTCTTCGTTTAAAGATGTTAAAATAAAGTCTAGTTTTTCATCAAATAAATCAAATGATACTTTATGTTTTCTTAATTCTTTTTCTATTAATTCTTGGCCATGTTTTATATTTTCAGTTTTATCTATTTTTGTATAAAAACCTTTAATTCTATTTTTAGCAAGAGAAGTAAATGCAATATTAATCCATTCTTTACTTGGGCCTTTTGAATTTTTATTTGTATTTATTTTAACAATATCTCCATCATTTAATTTATAATCTAATGATACAATATTATCATTTACTATCGCACCTATCATTTTATCTCCAACTTTAGAGTGCACTTTGTATGCAAAATCTATTGGTGTACTTCCATATGGAAGTTCTTTAACATCACCTTTTGGAGTATAAACGTATATATAATTATCAAGTGCTTCTTTTTTTACTGTATTAACAAATTCTTCATCACTTTCGCTTTCGTTTTTAGAACTTTCTATAATATTTCTAAATCTTTGAAGTTTTTGTTCCATTACATTTTTTATTGCTTTTTCTTCATCTATCTTTTCTTTATATGCCCAATGAGATGCGATACCATATTCTGCTATTTTATCCATTTCATATGTACGAATTTGTATTTCGTATAATTCCCCTTCTACACCAAATATAGTTGTATGTAGACTTTGATACATATTTTCCTTAGGCATTGCTATATAGTCTTTAAATCTTCTTGAAAGAGGCTTATATTTTGAATGTATAAGTCCTAGGGTAAGATAACATTCACTTTCAGTATTTACATATACTCTAAGTGCTAAAATATCATATATTTCTTCGAATTTCTTACCATTTTGCATTTTATTATAAATACTATAAATACTTTTACTTCTACCCTTTATTTCATGCTTTATATTATGTTCATTAAGCATTAATGAGATATTATTTTTCATTTCAAGTATTGCATTATCTCTTTCTCTTTTACTATTATTAAGTCTTGTAACAATATCGTAATAAACATCTGGTTTATAATATCTAAGTGATAAATCTTCTAGTTCACTTTTTAAATAATGAATACCAAGTCTATGTGCAATAGGTGCGAGTATTTCAAGTGTTTCTTTTGCTTTTTCTTTTTGCTTTTCAGGTGGTATTGCCCAAAGTGTTCTCATATTATGAACTCTATCTGCAAGTTTAATTATAATTACACGGACATCTTCACATAATCCAACAAGTATTTTTTTAAAATAATTTATATGATATTCTGAATCTGCTGATAATGATAATCTATTAATTTTAGTAACTTCAACAACTAATTTACAAATATTCTTGCCGAACATTTGTTCTATATCTTGTTCATTCATTAATTCATTTCTAAGCACTTCATGCAAAAGAGATGCACATAATGTTTCATAGTCTGAATGTATTTTAGTAAGAATAAAAGCAACATTCAAAGGATGTGTAATAAAATCTTCCCCATTTAATCTTTTTTGCATATAATGTGCATCAAATGCTACATCATATGCTTTTTTTATTAATTCTAATTCTTTTTCATCTTCTATATAACTTTTTACTACATTATAAAATTCATCAAAAGTTATACTTACTTCGTTTTCCATAATGCCTCCTATTTTTCAAAATTAGGTAATCTCATTTCCTTGCTAACCTTCTTTATAAGATAATTATTTACCTCTTCTCCTGTCACATTAAATATATCACTTACCATTTCATAAAGTGTTAAAGAATGACTATCTTGCCATTTTGTTTTTGTTAAATAATTCCATATATCTGATTCTTGTATAATAGAATATCCTTTCTTTTCTAATTCACATCTTTTTGAAATAAGAGCAGGTTTGATTCTATTATAAAGTTCTTTCAATGATTTAAATTCATATTCCATACTATCCACCTATTTCATTATATAATATTTTAAGCAAAATTTAAATATTAATTGAAAAATTCATATTTTATGTCTAAATAAAAGACTACTATAAAGTTTATAATATTTGTAAGCTTTATAGTAGTCTATCTTTTTATTTATCCAATTCTAATAATCTACTAGAAATAACATCTAAATTATTATATAAATAAGTACATAAATTAGTTCTAAATAAGGCAAAATTTAATAATCCGGTCTTAGTATAATCATTATTGTATTGTTTATATCCAAATGTACTTCCTACTAGCTGTAAAATATAAATATATGGCATATATTTTAAATCTTCTTTAGTTAAATT
>CAZKUP010000002.1:4524-31752 GCA_964555985.1 uncultured Clostridium sp.
AAGAATATTTAATTCATATTTTATTATTATAAAACATATTATTTTTTAGGTGAAATATGAAAAATACTTTTATCAAATCTACATTTATATTACTTATTGGTGGATTTTTAACTAAAATACTTGGAATGATAATTAAAATTGCTACTAATAGATTATTAGGAACGGAAATACTTGGTTTATATATGCTTATAACTCCTACATTTATGCTTTTAATTACAATTGCTCAGTTAGGGTTTCCTACATCTATTTCTAAGATTGTTTCTGAAGATAAAAGTAATAATAAAAATATAGTATTTTCTATAATACCTATTTCTTTAATTATAAATTTAATTATAATGGTAATTCTTTTATTTACTGCAAATTATATTGGTAATAATTTATTACATGAAAAAAGAGTTATATATGGACTTAAATGTATAGGTTTTACTCTTCCTTTTATATCTATTTCTTCTATATTAAGAGGATATTTTTTTGGTAAACAAAAAATGTTTCCTCATATTATTTCTAATATTGTAGAAGACATTGTAAGACTTATTACCTTATTAATAGGTATTCCTATATTTATAAAAAATGGTAGTGAAAGTGTTATATCATTTATAATTCTTTCAAATATTATTAGTGAATTAACATCTATTTTTGTTTTATTCTTCTTTTTGCCAAAAAATTTTAGAATAAATAAAGAAGATATAATTCCAAAAAAAGAAAACATTTCAAATATATTAGGAATAAGTATTCCTACTACAAGTAGTAGATTAATTGGTAATTTAGGTTATTTTTTAGAACCTATTATTATTACATATTTTCTAAGTAAAAACTATCCATCTAATTATATAGTAAATGAATATGGAATAATTACTGGATATGTTATGCCAATACTTTCTCTTCCATCTTTTTTTACACAAGCTATTAGTCAAGCATTAATTCCTGTTGTTAGTAAATCTTATAGTAATGGATTAAAAAAATACACTAAAAAGAAAATTAAAGAAGCAATAATTTTTTCATTAATAATAGGAGTTCCATGTACAGTTCTTTTTATTGCTATACCAAATGTTTTCTTATCTCTTATTTATAATACTAAAAAAGGAAGTAATTATATAAGATTTATGGCACCTATATTTTTATTATTATATATACAATCACCCTTAAGTAGTAGTCTTCAAGCTATGGGTTTATCTAAAGAAAGTATGAAAGGTACAATTCTAGGTGTAAGTATTAAAATTATTAGTTTAATTATTTTATGTAATTTAAATATAGGGCTTTCTTCTTTAGCAATTGCTACTTGTTTAAATATTATTACTGTAACTGTATATGATTATATTAAATTTAAGAAAAATACAACATAAGTTGTATTTTATAAAACATTTGTTCGACTATTTAATTTATTTTTTATAATTTCTTTTTCATCAATATATTTATTATTTATAATAAATATATTTTTTGAATACTTTTTAATTAATTTGATATTATTATTATTAATAAAATTTATATTTTTATAATTTATATTTTTTATATATCTTTCTATTAAAAACATATTAAAAATTAATTTATGTTTTCTAGTTTCTAATATAGTTAAAATTATAAGTATTATTATCATTAAAAATAAGTTTAAATTTTTAAATGAATATGATAATAAAATAATTATAAATAAATATGATATATATATTGAAATTAGATGTGATGTTTTAAATGGAAATATTTTATTAAGTAATATATTTAATACTTTACCTCCATCAAGTGGTACGATTGGAATTAAATTAAATAAAAGTATTCTTATGTTTATTTCTTTAATAAGTTTATATGTATAAAGACTATTATTTAACATTTGTTTTGCAATTAAGAAAAATATCATTTGAAATAGTATTCCTCCTAAAAATAAAAGAAATTCTTTAATAAATGATGTATTTATATCATATTCAAATAAAGTATAACCTCCAAAAGGATAAATATTTATTTTTTTTATTTTAAATTTGAATAATAAAGCCATAAAAATGTGCCCAAGTTCATGAACAAATACAATTAAATACATAACTATAAATTGTTTAAATAAGCCTGTTATAATACATAATAATCCAATAAAATAAAAAAAAGGGTTAATATTTATTTTAGCTAATATATTCTTTATAATCTACATACTCTCCTTCTTTTTGAAACACTAAATATAACTTTTCACCCATTGTTTCTCCCAAATATTCACCCTTTTTTACTTCATCATATAACTTTATATTACTATCAATATTTGAATACCACACACTTATATTTTCACTTTCCACAATAACTGTATTACCAAAACCATCTTTTTTTCCAACAAATACAACTATACCAGAATATAAATTAGGCACTAAATAATTATTATCTACTAAAAGAGATATTCCATCTTTATACTTATTTATGTTTTTATATTGTAATTTTTCATTAAAAACGCTTTCTTCTTTTACAATATCAAATGGAATAATACTACCAAAATATTTATTATAAATTGTCTTTATTTTGGTAAATGAAAAATTTTTTGAAAATATATTATCATTTAACCATTTCTTAGTAGAGTCATCTTTTTTTATAGCAATTACTGTAATTAAAAATATAATTAAAAGTATAAAAAATTTAGTAATAAATACTTTAATTATATTATTTTTTTTATTTTTATTTTTTAAATAATCATCTATATACATTTTTTCACCTAGTAATAATATGTTTATTTTTTTATTTTAATGAATAAATATATTACTATAGTATAAATTATATTTATTAAATATATATAAATTAAATTAGTTATAAAATAAGTATAATCAATACTATAATTAGTAAATATATTTAATAACATACAATCTATAAAATTATATATAAATATTATAAATAATAATATAAGTAATATATTTTTTAAATTATATTTTTTTAAAGAAAAATAATAATCTATTAATAAATATATTACTGGATAAATAATAAGATTTTTATATGTATAAGAGAATAATATATCATCACTTATTCCAAGTAGAATTATAAATATTATATTAAAGTTTTTTTGTTTGTTTTTATATAAAAATATAAAAGAAATAATTGTAGAATAAATAATAAAATTTTTATATCTTAAAAATGGACTAATTAAAAATGATAAAATAGATAGAATCATTTATTTATTACACAAACATAATTAATATTATTATAGTCTACAACAGGTTTTATTATTGCATTTTTAGAAAGTCCATTTTCATCATTTACTACATTTATAACTTTTCCAATAACCATTCCTTCTTTATAATTATTTGTTAAGTTAGTAGTCATTGCATATATATTATCATTTAATTTTATATCTTTTGTTATTTCACTTACTATTATTTCATTTTTAAATTTATCATATTTACTAATTAAACCATAAATTATATCATCATCACTAGTTATTCCTATTGTAATTTTTTTAAATTTATCAATATTAGTTATTAAAGACACAGTTGCACTATTATCTAATACCTCAGTAATAATTCCTACTAATCCACTATTATTTATAACTGTATCATAAAGATTTATATTATCATTTTTTCCTTTATTTATTACTAATGTATCGTACCAAATAGATGGATTTCTATATAAAACCATAGAAGAAATACAATTTTCTAAATTAGAAATATATTTATATTCTTTTATATCTTTTTCTAATAATTTTATATAATTAGATGTAGTTGTATCTTTAATTATAAACTTATTTGATTTATTTATATTTATTAAATTTATAATATTATTAAAACATCCTTTTATAGTAGGTTTTAAAATAATAATTGACATAAAAAACACTAAAAAAATAAATATAAAAATTAACTTTTTTCTCATACTATCCCTCTTCAAAAAAGCTATAATAAGAATTATTACCTATCACTATATGATCTAGTATAGGTATATTATTAAGCTTACCTATTTCTATTAAATTACTTGTAAATATACTATCTTCTTTACTAGGAGTAGGATCCCCTGATGGATGATTATGTACACATATTATAAAGGATGCACTTACTAAATATGCCATTTTAAATATTTCTCTAGGATGTGCAACGCTGCCATTAATTGTACCAACATATAAAAGTTTTTTGGAAATAACTTTTTTCTTATTATCTAAATAAAGTGCATAAAAATGTTCTTGTTTCTCATCTTTTAATAAATCATGAAAATAATTATATACATCCATACTGCCTTTAATTCTAATATCTTCAATATCTTTATTTAAATAAACCCTTCTTCCTAGTTCAATTGCTGCAATTAACTCTATTTCTTTAACCTTACCAATACCCTTAATATCCATAATACCATTTATCTCTAAATTCTTTAAATTAGAAATGCCCTTATATTTAGATAAAATACTACTAGATAACTCTTTTACAGATTTATCTTTTGTACCAGTTTTTAAAATAATAGAAATAAGTTCTTCATTAGATAAATTTTTTACCCCATATTTTATTAATCTTTCCCTAGGCCTTTCTTCCTTTGGTATATCTTTTATAAGTATTTTATTCATATAACTCCTTATATTTATTAATAATATTATTTTCAATACTAAGTATTTCTTCATTAGAAATATTATCAAAATTATTTTCATTATTCATAATATAATCAATTAATTCTAAATTAGAAATATATTTTTCCCTTACATATATAATATTCCCTTTTTCTTTATAAATTTCCTTTAATTTTTTTGAATTTTCTTCTTTTTTTGTTATTCCAACATAAACTTTATAAAATCCATTCTCTTCTTCTAATATATAATTATCTAAATCTATGTTTTTAACTTTATCTAAAGAATTATAACTTCCATATAAAAGCATATATATTTTCTCAGAGGAAATAGATGCATTAACTATTTTTTCAATAGAACTTTTATATGATGAAAAAATATAATTACCAAACAAAACACTTATAATTATAGTAAAAAGACAAGTATATAATAATTTCTTCATATCATCACCACCTATATAATAAAATAAACAATATAAATATTTTGTAGAATTTAATATGTTAAAGAAACATAGTTATTAAGTTCATTTAATATATAATTAGAAGTATTAATTTTCATTTCTTTTATACAAACATTGGTAGTGTACTTATCATTTTCAATAAAAGAATTAATATATTCATTTTTAAATTTATTTAAAATACTATCTAAATCACTAGAATAAAAATAATAAGTTTTATCAATAATATTAACAGGGGTTATCTCTAATATTTTAAAATCTTTTCCATTTAAATAATCTAATTTATCTAAAAAATTAAATGTATTCAAATCACAATCATTAAATTTAACAACATAATTATCAAATATATTATTATTAATTTCATTAAATGTATATAAAGCATCATAATTATTAGAATATAAGATTACAAAAGAAATAAGTATTAAAACAAATATTAACTTCCTCATACAATCACCATTATTATTATTAATAAAAATATAAATTTATATACAAAAAAAGACATATTTCTATGTCTTATCTACATCTATTAATTCATATTCATTTGTATTAAACAATTTCATTGCAACATCTATTGTATGTGTTCCATTTCTTGATTCTACTCTTTCTAGGAAATGTTCTTTGCCTGGATCTTTTGATGCATATATTAAATCCATACATGCTTTATCTAAAAGTGCTGGATTAGTAGATGATAGTATTCCTATATCTTTCATACATGGGTCTTCTGCTTTTTTACAGCAATCGCAATCTACTGAAATATTGCACATAATATTGATATATAAAATATTTCCTTTAAAGTAATTGTGTACTCCAAAAGCTGATTCTGCCATTGATTCTAAAAATTTATCTTGTGGTGGAAGGTTATTCCAAAATGCATTTGTATCTGTTGTTTTTCCAGCAGAATGAATCCATGCTTTACCTTTAGATGATGCACATCCTATTGAAAGTTGTTTAAGTGCTCCACCATATCCTCCCATTGGATGTCCTTTAAAATGAGATATTACAAGCATTGAATCATAGTTTTTTATATTTTCTCCAAGATATGTTTTATCTATCACATTACCATTTAATGGAAGGGAAAAGTCATTTTCTCTATCCATTATATCTACATTAAATAATTTATTCCAACCATGTTTTTCTATTAATTTTTCGTGTTTAAGAGTTGTATTTCTCATACCATCATATGCAGTATTACATTCTACAACTGTACCATTTACATGGTCCATAATTGGTTTTAAGAATTCTGGCTTTAAATAGTTTTGATTACCATCTTCTCCTGAATGTACTTTTACTGCAACATTTCCTTTTAATTCTTTGTTTAAAACATTATACATTTTTATAACATTTTCTGGTGTTATTTCTTTTGTAAAATATACTTTTTCCATTTATTTCTCCTTAATTATTATTTTGTACTTAAACCTTTATAATATTCATATCTTTCTTTAGCGTCTTCTTTTAGTTTTTCAAATAATATCTCTGCTTTATCTTTATTAACTATTTTTAGTGCTTTAAATCTTGTTTCATTATCTATAAATTTATCTAATAAATTAAAGTCAGGTTCTTTAGAATCTAGATTAAATTCTTTTGTTTTAGAATTGTATCTAAATATTGGATAATATCCTGATTGTACAGCTAGTTTTTGTTCTTCAATTCCCTTTTGCATACCACCAGTTATACCATGATTTATGCAATGAGAATATGCAATAATTATTGCTGGTCCATCATGTTTATCTGCTTCAACAAATGCTTTTATAACAGCATTCATATTTGCTAAAGATATTTGTGCTACATAAACATTTTTATAAGACATTGCTATTCTTGCTAAATCTTTTTTTGAATTATCTTTTCCATTAGATGTGAATTTTGCAATAGAACCTCTATTAGATGATTTAGATGATTGTCCTCCTGTGTTTGAGTATACTTCTGTATCAAGTACTAAAATTTTAGCATTATCATTTGTTGAAAGAATATGGTCTACTCCACCAAAACCAATATCGTATGCCCAACCATCTCCACCTAGTATCCATATGTTTCTAGATATTATGTATTCTTTTAAATTTTCAAGTTTTGAAATACTATAATCTATATTATCATAAACTTCTTTTGTTATTTCATAATCATCATAATTATCTAGCCATTTTCTAAATATTTCTTTGTTTTTAGTGTCCATTTCGCTTTCCATAATACTTTTTACTTTACTTCTATTAGCGTTATAAGAAAGCATAAGTCCATAACCAAATTCAGCATTATCTTCAAATAATGAATTTGCCCATGGTATTTTGTATGGAATACTTGGGAATGATGCGCCATAGATTGATGAGCAACCTGTAGCATTTGCAATAGCTATTTTATCACCAAATAATTGTGTTAAAAGTTTTATGTATGGTGTTTCTCCACATCCTGCGCATGCTCCTGAAAATTCAAATAATGGACGAGAAAATTGAGTACCTTTTACTGTGTTATTAACTTGGTCTTTTTTTATTTTTACTTTTTGTAAATATTCAAAATTATTATTATTTTTTACTTCATCAAATGGTTTCATAGTAAGTGCATTGCTAGGACAAATACTTTCACATAAATTACATCCAGTACAATCTAATTTTGATATACCCATAGTGTATTTATATTTTGAGCCAATTGCATTTCTTAAGTTATCTTTTACTGATTTTGGTGCTTTACTTGCTTCTTCTTCATCAAGTAAATATGGTCTTATTACAGCATGTGGACATACAAAAGAACATTGATTACATTGTATACATTTATCTTTATTCCAAACAGGTACACATTCTGCAATTCCTCGTTTTTCATGTTCAGTAGTGCCAAAAATATATGTACCATCTTTATAAGGAAGAAAATCACTTACTTTAAGTTTATTACCTTCAAGAGAGTTAATCATATCAAATACTTTATTATATTTTTTAGTCTTACTATCTAAAAATTCTATGTCATTAAATTTAACTTTTACTTCTTTTAAATAAGATAAAGCACTTTCTACTGCTTTTATATTAGAATCTATTACATCAGTTCCTTTTTTCTTAAATCTAGTTCTAATACTTTCTTTAATATTATCTATATAATCACCAAATCCAATTATATCTAATATACATGGTTCAAGTATTGTACTTATTTTATTTTTAAGACCACATTCATTTGCTAATTTATATGCATCTATTACATAAAATTTAATTTTTCTTTCAATTAATATTTTTTTAATATTACCACCAAGCATATCTTCTATTTCATCTACACCAAGAGATGAAACAAATATAAAAGTACCACCCTTTTTTATATTAGAAAGCATATCATACTTACCTAAATAACTTTCTTTAGAGCATACAACTAAACTTGGATTATCTATGTAATATGTACTTCTTATTTTCTTATTATCTATTCTTATATGGCTTCTAGTTATACCACCTGACTTCTTTGAATCATATTGAAAATAACCCTGTACATAATTATCAGTATTATTGCCTATTATTTTAATAATGTCTTTAGAGCAACCTACCATACCATCTGAACCATATCCATAGATTAAAAATTCTTTTGCAGTAGTATTAATATGATAATCTTCTATTTTTAAACTTAAATTAGTTATATCATCTTCTATCCCAACAGTAAAACCATTAAATGCATCTTCTTTTGTTAAAAAATCAAATACAGCTTTAATTTGAGATGGAGGTGTATCTTTACTAGAAAGTCCATATCTACCACCTAATATTCTTATATTATTATTTTTATTATTAAATAAACTTACAACATCTAAATAAAGAGGCTCTCCTATTGAACCAGGTTCTTTTGTTCTATCTAAAACTGCTATATCAGTAACTGTACTTGGAAGAACATCAAAGAAATACTTAGAAGAAAAAGGTCTATATAAATGTACTTCAATAAGTCCAATATCTTCATCTAAATCATCTATAACTTCTTTTATAGTATCGCAAACAGAACCCATTGCAACAATTATTCTTGTCGCATTCTTTTTTCCATAGTATTCAAAAGGTGCATAATTTTTACCTGTTTTCTTATTAATTTTTTTCATGTAATCATTTACAATATCAGGTAATTTATTATAATCTTTATTTTTTACTTCTGACATTTGGAAATAAACATCTTCCATCATAGCAGTGCCTTTTACTTTTTTATTAATACTAAGAGCTTTATTTCTAAACTCATTAATCTTCTTAAAGTCTACTAAGTCAATAATATCTTCTTTTTCTAATGCGTTTATTTTAGATAATTCATGACTTGTTCTAAAACCATCAAAAAAATTAACAAAAGGCATACTTGCTTTAATACTTGCTAAATAGGCAACTATTGTCAAATCAGATACACATTCTACTGAAGATGAGGCCATCATTGCAAAACCTGTAGGTCTTACTGCATAAATATCTTGATGATCACCTAAAATACTAAGTGCATGAGTTGCAATACTTCTTGCTGCAACATTTATAACACAAGGAAGCATTTCCCCTGCTATTTTATACATATTTGGAATCATTAATAATAAACCTTGACTAGCAGTAAATGTTGTAGCAATACTACCATTACTAAGTGCTCCATGAACAAATCCAATCGCACCAGCTTCACTTTGCATTTCTACAACTTTTACAGGCATATCAAAAATATTTTTAACACCATTACAAGACCATTCATCCACTAATTCTGCCATTGTAGAAGACGGAGTTATTGGATAAATACCTGCCATATCAGAAAACATATAAGCACTTTTCGCACATGCTTCATTACCATCCATTGTTTTTACTATCATAATACACTTCCTATTCTTATATAATTATATAACAATTAATATAGTAATTCAATCAAAAAAAAATATTCTAAGTAAATTAATTTAATTACAATGGAATATGTATTAAAAGTAATTAGATTTAATAGAAAAAATTGGAATAAAAATTTATTATTCCACTATTTTATTATTCTGATACAATTACTTCACTTCTATATATTGAATCTATTATTTTCTTTAGATTTTTGCAATTAATTATTTCACTATTATTAAATTCTATTTCTTTTGGTATAGAAATAAGTATATTAAATAACATTTTTTCTTCTTCTAATAATTTATATCTATCTTCATAATGTTTAAGTATATCTTTAAAATCTAATATATTTGAATATTTTAAATAAAAATTATATAAATCATATATAGGTATATCTTCTTTTGATTTATCCCAACTAACTAAATATACATCTTTATTTCTAATAACATGGTCTAAATCAATATTATTATAAAGTGTTACTACTCTTTTTTTACCCTTTGTTTTTACTAAATCATACCAATTATTTATATTTTTTTTTGAATATTCAAGAGCACCTAATATTTTAGATATATTTCTTTCTATTAAGTATTCTGATGGACTTAAAAATAATTTTATTTCTATTCTATTTATTAAATTATTATAAAATATAATTCTATCTTCTATTATATTACTAATATTTTCATATATAGTTTTATATTCATCTATATCCATTTGTTTATAATAAGTAGTTTTACTATGAAGCATACTTATAATATTTATTAAATCATATGCTTTTTGTTCTAATGGACTACTTATTTCATCTATATATTCATATACATTATATAAATCATTTTTTATAACAATATTTGGATAATTTTTAAATCCCCTTGAAGATAAATATTCATATGTAGAATAAATATTATCATTTTTTTCTTTTATTACATATTTTTTATCATCTATTTGTACAATAATACATTTACCCTTTTTTACTATATCACTTGCTTTCGCATCTTTAAATACTTCTCTTATTCTTCTCATTTTTTATAAGTAGGTACGATTAATTTATCACCTAATTTTATCATAGATATATCATTATAATAAGATAATTCTTCTTTAGTAACACCATATTTTAAACATATAGATTCAATATTATCATTATCTCTTACAATATGTACATTATATGTTACAAATGTTTCTTTAGTTTCATCAAATGTTTCAAATATTGGAACACTTACATCCTTCTTAGTGTCTTCTATTTCTTTAAATAAATCTTCTATTTCTAAAGATTCTTCTATGTTTCTATCTTCTAAATTTTCTTCTTTTATTTCTTCTATTTCTTTTTCATTTTCTTTAATTATATCTATTTCTTCTATAGCTAAAGTTAGATTATCAATTAATACATCAATATGAAGGCAAATACTATTATCATCTATTTCATAATAAAAATCATCTATATCTATAATAACATCTTTTAAATCATACTTATCATCTATATCTATATCAAAAGGTATAGAAGAAGAATATTTAAGTACATTTACACTTATATCATTTTCTTTATATTCTAAATATAAATCAAATACTCCAGATATTATTCCATTATTTATCTCTTTTACTTTTTTATCAAGTGATATACTTGTTATTTCATCAACACTAGTATTAAATTCTATTTTTCTTGTAAATGGCACAATTTGTTTCATAAATTCCTCTCTTTCATTTAATTATTATGAATAGAGTACTACTTTTATGACTAATTATTTTCTAAATAATCTATCGCATCAGATAAATTATTTATAGCAACTAAATTTATATCATAATTATTTTCTTTAACAACTTTTTTTGCTTCCTCATAATTAGCTTGTGGCACGAAAAATAAATCAACATTATTTTTAACCGCACCAATTATTTTATACTTAATTCCACCTATCTCACCAACATGCCCTTCTTCATCTATTGTACCTGTTCCTACTATATTTCTTCCCTTTATTATATCTTTATCAATACTTTTAGCATAAATAGAAAGTGCAATCATAAATCCACCTGATGGACCTGATTCACCATTTTTAAAACTAAAAGTAACATCTTCATTATAATCATAATTACATACAACAGAGATATTTAAACTTACATTATTATTAGATAAACCTACATTAATATATTTTTCTATGTTATCATTTACTACTACTTTTAATTTATCTCCAACTTTCTTTTTAGAAAGAATCTCAAAAATATCATTACTAGAATTAATATCTATATTATCTAATTTTTTTATTTCATCCCCTACTTCTAAATTAGTAACTGCACTTTTATCTATATAAAGTACATATATACTACTTTTTTCAGTATTTATGTTTTTATTCAAATATTTATTAGCAGCAACATAAGCATTACTAAGTGAATTATCAAGAAGAAGTCTATTTCTAATATAAACATCTTTTCTAGTTTCTGTATCTAATTTAACAGAACTTGAAGGCACGATATCCCATGATTTAAATATTTTACTCATCAAATAAGTACCCACTGATCCATCATAAGAAGATACATACGCTAGATTAAGTGTACCATTTAACTTTTGTTCATCTAATACATTAACTCTTTTTTCAATATTAATTATTCCACCAGGTGCTTCTACATAATATGGAAGTGGAATATTAAAAACAGATATTACTATAATTGGTAGTAATATAAAAAATAAATTTTCTTTTATAAATTTTTTAATTTTTGAATATATATTATTAGTCATATTTATACCTCACTACTTAATTATAACAAAAAAAGGACATTTTATGAAAAAAATAATTATAAATTTAATATATATAGTGTTAATATGTGTAATCAGTATAGAAGTAATCATTAATAATAAAGTTGTTACCTCTTCAGTAAGAACATCTTTTCTTATTTGGCAAAATAATATATTTCCATCTTTATTTCCATTTTTAATAATAGGTAATATTTTAATATCATTATCTTTTCCTAATATAATTGGAGAATTATTTAAAAATATTACATATAAATTATTTAAAATAAATAAAAATGGTGCATTTATTATTATACTAAGTTTATTATCTGGGTTTCCTAGTAGTTCAAGATATATAACTAATATGCTTGAAAATAATGATATAAATGAGAAAGAAGCAACAAAATTATTAACATTTACTCATTTTTCCAATCCACTTTTTATACTTGGAAGTTTATCTTTATTTTTGCATGATTATAATATATGCAAATACGTACTTATATGTCATTATATTGGTAATTTATTTGTTGGACTAATATTTAGAAACTACTATATATCAGAAAAAGATAATAGTAAAATTAATATAAAAAAATCTATTAATTTAATAAAAAATAATAAATCAATAGGAAATATATTATCAAGCTCAATAACTTCATCTATAAATACTTTACTTCTTATATTAGGTAGTGTAAGTGTATTTCTAATAATTACATCTATTATTAATACTATATTTAATATAAATGGAGTAAATAAAGCACTTATTAATGGAATATTTGAAATGACAAGTGGACTAAAATCACTTGAAAATATAAATATATCAATTAATATTAAAGCACTTATATCAGTAATAATACTATCATTTGGAGGGCTATCTGTACATTTACAAACACTTACTATAATAAGTGGTACTAAAATAAAATACTTTCCATATTTTATAGCAAGAATATTACATGCAATAATTTCTTCACTAATATTTTTAATATGGAAAGTATTATAAATTAACTAACTAAACTAATTCTTGCAAATCCATTACCTTTTTTTGAATAACTTGATATTGCATCTTCTGATACATTTGTTGTAGAAAATGTTTTAGTATGCTCATTATCTGATGTAGTACAATTATAGCAATACATTGATTTTTCAGTAAGAATGGTATTCCCTATATAACCAGAGCCACCTGCACCACCACCTGAATATCTTGCAGCATCTCCTCCATAAAGGCCTCCGCCACCGCCTGAACAACCATTAGATGTTGCATTACATCCACCTTTTCCAAATGTACCTGGATAAAAGCCAGTACCAGATGATGTTTGAGTTGCACCACTACTTACATAATTAGAATTTGTTGAAGTACTCATTACTCCATTAATACCTCCACCAGATCCACCGTTTGCATTAAATGCAGTACCTTCATAAGCAGCACCTCCACCTCCTCCAGCAACAATTAATATGCTTTCTAGTTTATCACTTAAAGAAGAAAGTTCACCAGAAATCTTAGCTATGTGAGTCGCTCCTCCTCCACTTGATACATATTTATCAGTATTACCAAAGGCACTTCCACCTCCATTATAGCCACCAATTATACTCGCACTTTCCATGCTATCTCCATCTTTTCCTTTTCCACCAACATTTACATACACAATTTCATTTTTTTCTAAATGTACTTTTCCTACTGAATATCCACCATATCCACCCTTATTTACATTAGAATTAACGCTTCCACCTTCCGCACCCCATACTTCCAATATATATGTTCCAGAATAAGGTGCTTTATATATTTGTTCAGAAGGTATATATTCAAATTCTTTTATAAAATCTCCAACTATAATCTTTCTTCTTATTATTTGCCCATTAAAATTATAATGCAAATAATATGTTCCTTCTTTAGATGTATCTATTTCATTATCATCTTCCCAACTAGTAGTAGGTGCATCCCCTGTCCAATTAATATATCCTGGATCAGTAAATTCATCTTTAATATTCACATAAACAACATATTCATTGTCTTTATCACCAACAAGTTCTATTTCATTGTAATTTTCTATTTCAACATATGTAAATTCACTTTTATTAACACATATAACAAGCACAATATCTGTTTTATTCTTTAAAGTATCTAAATATCTTCTTAATAACAAATCAAATCCACTAGTATCATTTAATTTGCTCAAATCCATCATATAAACATACTCAATTTTAAATTCATCTTTTAATTTTGAATAAAATTCACTCTCATACTTTGTATCATTTGTTAAATTAATATAAATATCATCTTCTAATTCACTTGTGTCAATATTACCAATACTTTCATAATATTTTTGAATATTTGCAAGTGCATTAATTGCATTTTCAGTATTATAATCTTCTGTTTCTAAATACCTATAATATACTGAACTAAATAACTTATATACACCAAGTAATATAACTGCAACTACAGCAATTACTACAATTGTTTCTGCCATAAGAAAACCATTTTTATTTTTTTTCATTTAAATCACTCCAGAATTATTGATATTTTATATTTATTATTATATAATAAAAATATAAATAATACCATAAGTATTTTTATGTTTTTTGGGAAAGAATAAAAATGGAGGACAATTTATGCTTAAGACTTTTGACTATGAGAAGCTTCCTGTAGTTGAGGTTGTAAATGAAATACTTTACGATTCTTCTAAAAGAGGAGCAAGTGATATACATTTTGATCCAGAAGAAAACGAGATGATTGTAAGAATTCGTATAGATGGAGAACTTATGAATTATACATCTATACCGAATGCGATTAAGAAAAATTTAATTACTCGTATAAAAATTATATCTGGAATGAACATTACTGAGGTAAGACTTCCTCAAGATGGTGCGATAAAACAAACTATAAAAGATGTTAATTTAGACCTTCGTGTATCTTCTCTTCCAACTAATGAAGGCGAGAAAATAGTTATCCGTATCTTGGATTACACAATGAGTTTACAAGGTATTGAACACTTAGGTTTTAGTGAGAGAAATTTTAAGAAGATATCTAAATTAATAAATGTTCCTTCTGGTATTATTCTAGTAACTGGTGCGACTGGTAGTGGTAAAAGTACGACAGTGTACTCTATTTTACAAAAATTAAATAGAACTGAATCTAATTTAATTACTGTAGAAGATCCAATAGAAATGAATATACCTGGTATAAATCAAGTACAAGTTAATAGTGAAATAGGACTTACATTTGCAAATGTTCTTCGTTCAATATTAAGACAGGACCCAAATATTATTATGATAGGAGAAATTCGTGATAATGAAACAGCAAGAATTGCAGTAAGAGCGTCTATTACAGGTCACTTAGTATTATCGACAATACATACTAATAACTCACTTAATACAATAGAGCGTTTACTTGATATGGAAGTTGAAAGATATTTATTAGCAAGTGCTTTAGAAGGAATTATTTCTCAAAAATTAGCAAGAAGATTATGTGATAAATGTAAACAAAAAAGAGCTACTAATGATTATGAGAAAGAAATATTTAGAAAAGTATTTGGAATGGAAGTAAATGAAGTATATTCTGCAGCAGGATGTCCTGAATGCGGTAATGGATATAAAGGTAGAATTGCTATACATGAAGTACTTCTTATAACACAAGAAATAAGGGATGCTATATCAAATAATATGCAAAAAGATAAGCTTCGTACTTTAGTATATAATACTGATGTTAATACTCTTCTTCAAGATGGTCTTGAAAAAGTAATAAATGGTTTTACTACATTTGAAGAAGTTATTAAATTAATAGAATTAGATGATGTTATAGAAGATGGTGGCACTAGAAATTATAATTATGATTTAAATAAAGCTTTAGAGCAAACTGAATTATCTAAAACAACTCAAATAGATACAAAAGAAATAAATAATGCTTTAAATACACCTGTTTCTGAGGTAATTACTCCAACTAGTGAAGTAATTGCAAATGTAAATACTGAAAAACCAGCAATTAATGAAGAAATAATTAAAACTGAAGAAACCTTAGAAGATGAATTAGATAAAACTCAAATTCTAGATATATAAAAAGACTGTAAAACAGTCTTTTTTGTATAAAATAAACTAGCATGAACAAAATAAAATTTTTATTAGAAACTGAAATTTAAATATCAGTTTTTTTAGTAACAAAATTATCATAAATAAACGAATTTTTATGTCTTAGCAATAGTTACCCTTAATCATTCTTCTAAGGGCACTTCCAAAGCTTTTTCCGATTTCAAATATTAAACTAGCGCCTCTTATTATGCTTGAAATAAATGTACCATTCATCGCGCCTGCTACTATACTATTTAATTCTTTATTTGTAAGTTCCATAAATACCTCCTTAATTATTACATTTTAATGGTCTTGTGTATCCATCAATAAATCCAATTATAAACGATATTATTCCTCCGAATATAGCAAATCCTGTTAATCCACCACCTACAATATTATTTAATTCAGTTTTTGATAACTCCATAAATCCTCCTTTTTATCAAAATTAATTATTTTATTAAATAATGGAATACATACTTTTGAATGACTAATATAAATTATTGTTTTATCTTTAAATTCTAAAAGTATATCTCTCATTATTTCATATTCTTCTTCTATTTCTACCCCACTTAAAGATTCATCTAATATTAATATTTTACTTGATTTTAATAGTGATCTTGTTAATATAATTTTTTGCCTTTCACCCTTACTTAAATTTGTACCCTCTTCTTCTATAATACTATTTAATGTAATATTCTTTTTTTCTAATATTTCTTTTACTTTAGTTATCTTCAGTATTTTATCTAAATCATTATCTTTATTATTTAAAACTATATTATTATTAATTGTATCATTAAATAACTTTTCATTTTCAGAAACATAAGTAATTAAATTACATACATCAACATTATTTATATTTGCGCCACCAATAATAATACTATTATCTTTTGATTCATATATTTTAGATATTAACTTAAATAATGTTGATTTACCACATCCACTTTCTCCTAATACTATTATTTTATCTTTTTCTTTTATATCATAATTTATATTTGATAATATATTATTGTATCCATCATATGAATAACTTAAATCATTTACAATAATATCATAATTATTTATTAAATCATTTTTATTATTAATATTAATATCATATATTTCTCCTACTCTTTTTACTGAATTAATTCCCTTTTTTATCAAAGGAAATAATTCATATATTTCATTTAATGGATTAATAAAAAACATAATTAGTGAGTTAAATAATATTAAATTACTAAGAGAAATTATATTTTGATTAACAAGGTTAATTCCATAATATAATATTATATTGACTGAAAAATATAATATTATATTTTTTATAAAACTAATATTACTATATAACTTCTCATATTTAACCATACTTTTAATATAATTATTATAAACATCCTTAAAACCATTATGTCTTAAATTATTTATATTCATATTTTTTATTGAGTCGATAGCATTTATGTTTTCATATAGGTATGCGTTTTTTATTGAATTACTTTCTTGAGTTTGTTCTATAAGACTTTTTTGTTTTTTATCATTAAACAACAATATAATAAGATAAAATAAACATGACACGATAAATATAATAAATAGTTTTAAATTAATATGTACAAGTATTACTGATGTAAATATAAGTAAAGAAATATCTACAAGCAAACATATAGGTACATCAACTAGTATTTTTTTTATATACTCTAAATCATTGAATTTTGTAATTATATCTCCATTTGATCTACTATTAAAATAATAATATGGAAGTGATAAAAGTATTTTATGTGTATTAATATTTAAAGATGATAAAACATTAGATTCAAGTTTTATTAAAATATTATTTCTAAATAACACAATTATTTCTTTAAAAAATATTATAGATAGAAAAGTTTTAAGAATATAATCTTTATTATTATTATCTAATAATAATTTGAAATATGAATTATTTAATAATGACGCAACTACAATAAACATTGAAACAAATAAAATTAAAATATAATATAATAAATTACTAGTAATTATTTTTTTTAAATAATATGTATTATTTTCTTTAATATAATCTAACTTTCTAATTGGTTTTAATGTAATAACAACATTAGTCCATATCTTTAAAAAATATTCTTTATTATATTTTTTTATACCTAAATATGGATCAAATACTATTACTCCTTTCTTATTAATTTTGTGAAGCACTACAAAGTGAGTATAACCATTTGAAAACTTAATATGACATATTAATGGTTTATCTAATTTGTATAAATCCTCATAACTACATTTTAATCCTTTTGATTCAAAACCTAATTTCTTACTCGCATCAATAAGATTAAGAGCAGATACACCATTATTTGAACACTTAGTAAGATATCTAACATTATTAAACGTATTACATCCATTATAATATTTTATAACAGATAATAAACACGCTACTGCACAATCTTTGGCATTTCTTTGATATACTCCTTTGTATTTCATTTTATCACTCCCTACTTAAATTATTAGATAAAAGTATATCAAATTCCCCTAAAAAATTAAAAAAAATTGTTTTTTTTTTAAAAAAAATAATTAATACATTAAAAAACTATTTAAAATACCCATTTTCAACATGATTTAATTCATTAGAAGATATAAATGCCTTACTATCATTTTGTTTTATTAATTCCCTTAAAATCTTTTCTTCTTTCTTTTGAATAGAAATATAAAGCATATACTTAGACTTTGTATTATATCCCTTAAAATCTATTACATTAACTCTATATCCATTTTTTCTAAGTACTTTTACTAATTCACTATTTTCAGTAAATACTTGTATTTCTACTATACCTGTAATTAATATATCTGATAAAAAGCTTCCTATATATGTACCAGTTGCAAAACCTAATGAGTATGAAATACCTATTAATAAACTTTCTTCTTCTGTATTTAATGCTTCTTTTACAATTAAAAACCAAACTAATATTTCAAAAAAACCTATTAAAGATGCGGTTAATCTTTTACCTTTTACTGTAAATAATGTTCTTATTGTTCCAAGTGATACATCAATTATTCTTACAAAAAATATTTTTAAACATAATATTAACATAAATTCCTCCATTATTATTTTGTCTATTTTTTATAAAAATATTAAAAAAGATATAAAAACTTATACATTTTTTATATCTTTTCTATTAAATATTACAAATATAGGCACAATTAACACTATTAAATAAGTAATTGTAAGCATAATAGACATAGTTAGATTAATATTATAATTTTGTGGAATCATACCAAATAAATAAATGCTATAGTCCCAATGAGAAAATATTAATAAATTAAATATTTTTAAATTACTATATGTTGCAATAGAATTTATTATTGATGATGATATATATATAATTATACCAATTACCATACTTAATGAATTACTTGCTGTAATAATACTTATTAATAATACAATTAAAATAAGTATTATAATCATTGGTAATTTAGATAATGTAAGTATTAATAAATAATGGAATATATTATATGTTTGTACTGTATTTTTAGTAAAATTATATACAACAACAGGAACATTTAAATTAGAAAGTTCAAAAGAAATACCACCAACAATTAATTGGAATATAATTGTTAATAAAATTGTAAATAAACTCATAATAAGACATGTAATTAATTTAGATAATAATATTTCTATTCTAGTGTGTGGTGTTAATAATAATTGTTTTATTGTACCATTACTATATTCATAAGATATAATTGCTGATGTAAACATGATAACTGCAAATACTATATATATTTCATATTCAGTAAATAAATTTATAAGAATACCTCTAGTATCATTTTTCTTATTAGCGTCTATTTTTTCATCTAATATATATTTATTAATATTCATATCTGAAAGATTAGTATAATACTTATATAAAATACCCTCATCTTTATTTAATTTATCTTCTTTTTTTACTTCTTCTAGGGAAGTAGTTCTAACAACTATTGAAGAATTTAAATAATTATTAAGTGCAGTATTTATATAACTATTTCCATAATCAATATTATTATCTAATCTATAATTTAATACCTCTAATTTTATTTCATTTTGTTTTAGCATCTTATCTTTTAAATCATTTGGTTTAACACTATTACTTTTTAATTCATCAATTGTATTTTCTACAGCCTCAATTTCTTTATTAATAAAATATTTATAATCATTATTATCAAATTTCTCAATATATATATTATACTCATATAAATTATTCTTATATTCATCAGTTGATTCATCATATTTAATCAGACATTCAATTATATAATCCATATTATTTTCAATTATATATTGTTGCCAAGAGTCTTTTTTATACTTAGAAACAAGTTCATATTTCTTTAAATCTTTTTTTAACATAAGAACATATTCATCATCTTTATTCTCATTATTAGAAAGTTCTTCCTTGATTGATGAAATATAATTTTCATTTAAATAATTACTCTTATAATTACCATTTTCATCTAATTCATTTTTATATAAGTAATTAGTAAACACTACAAATATAAGTATAAATATAAACATAACATATGTACTTTTCTTTTTAAATATTTTAGTTAATTCATTACTAATTAAATTAATCAATGCTATTACCTCCTGTTCTTTGTAAAAATGCATCTTCTAAAGATATTTCTTCTTCTTTAACAGAATATATTTTTACATTACTATTTACTAAACTCTCTATAACAACTGGAATAAACTCTTTATTGCACCATACTTTTATAGAATTATTATTTATAATTTCATTTTTAAACAATAAATTAATATTATCAATAGAATCTACTTCTATAATATAGCATAACTCATTAGATTTTCTCTTTATTTCCTTTATAGTTGAGCTTTCAATAACACCTCCATTCTTTATAATACATATTTTATTACATAAATTATCTAACTCACTTAAAATATGACTTGATATAAATATTGATACTCCTTCATTACTTAATTTTCTAAGTATTTCCTTTAATACCTTTATTCCTTCTGGATCAAGTCCATTAGTAGGTTCATCAAGTATTAATAAATTAGGTCTATGAAGAAGAGATATTGCTATACCAAGTCTTTGCTTCATTCCAAGAGAATACTTAGACACTTTATCATTAATTCTATTTTCAAGGCCTACTAATTTAACTACTTCATCAATTCTTTCTTTTGTTATATCTTTATATAGTTTTGCTTTTAATTTCAAATTATCCATTCCAGACATATATGTATAAAAATCAGGATTTTCTACAATCGCACCAACACTACTAATTGCATTAGTAAAATCTTTTTCTATATCAAATCCATTTATAAATACATTACCAGATGTTATTTTTTGCAAACCTAATATCAATTTAATAACAGTTGTCTTACCCGCACCATTTGGGCCAATAAAACCAAAAATATCGCCATTTTCTATTTCAAATGATATTCCTTTTAATATTTCTTTTTTTCCTATTTTTTTATACAAATTATTGCATTTTAAAACAGTTTCCATATTTCACCTCTATTATAAATATACCACATAAATATAAGAAATTCCCCTATATTTTAGAAAAAAATTTAATAAATACTTAAATTAATATAAACATATGTTTGTATTATTTTATATAATAAAAAAAATTCATTTTAAGAATCTTTTTTATTAGCATATTTTCTTTTTTCTTCAATCATATATTGAGTTATAACTGTTTCAATATTATCAAGAGAATCTTTTGATAAATTTGATATAACTACTCTTTCTTTTACTGTATCAATTTCTATTTTACCCCAAATAAGCCCAGATTTTACTTTTAAATCATTAAACATATCAGGTGTTATTGCATAAAAGAAATATCCAAAAAGCATTCTTTTTCTTGCAAATAATAATCTTTTATCAGTAAGAGCAATAACAAAAGTATTTGGGAACGCTAGTGAAGATGCATTTTTTTGACCTGTAAAAACAAATCTAATTGACTCATCTGGATTAACATATTTATCTAATATTTTACAATGCTCTTTTGTTCTAAAAGAAACTGTACCTGGATATTTTTTTAAAAATTCTTTTGCCTCTTTATAACTACTCATAAACTCCTCCTAAAAACCATTCTTACTTAAAAACTTATTTAAATCTGTTTTATTTAATACTTCCATTTTATAATTTATAATATTATTGTCTTTTACAACCATAATTACAGGCATAAACCACATCTTACTAAATATCTTATTAGAAGATTCGATCTTTTTCCAATCATCATTTGAATTTATATTTTCAGTATTCAAATAATTAATCTTTATTTTCTTATTTTTAGAAACTTCATCTAATACCATAGAAAACTTATTACAATCAGCTGATGAATCACAAATATATATAATACTTTTATCTTTTGATCCTAAAATAGATAAATACTCATCAACATCTATCTTATTAAATGAATTTTTAACTTCATCTTCTCTTGAAGATAAAACAAAATTCTTTAATGCAGAATATCCTCTAACTCCTCCAACTGCAAGATTTTCTTTACCATTTTTTATAGATAAAAGCATTGGAATAGTAATTCCATCTTCTAAAAAGCTATTACTTGTTTTTAATCTTTCTAATTCTTTATCACTTAATTTTGTATAATCAAATTTTTTTATTTTTATTTTAAATTCACTTTCTAACTTTGACAAATTATCTTCATAAGTATTACAACTAATACAACTTGAATTATATAAATAAATATATTCTATTGTTTTATTAGATTCATCATATAATTTCATATAAGAATCTATATTTATTTTTTCAAAATAATTAGTATTAGTCTTATTATTTTTATTATCAATAAATAAGAAAAATATGCTTAATACTATTAAAAGTACTACAAATATAATTAATACTAGTTTAATATTAATATATTCTAAAATATTATTTCTTTTTTTACTTTTCTTTTTATTAATAGATGTATTTGTAGATATTTTTTTATTAGTACTTTTATTGCTAGTATTCTTACTATTATTTTTGTTTGTAGTAGCTTTTTTTACAGTGCTTTTTTTAATATCATTTTTTTTAGCACTAATATTTTTTTTCTTGTTATTAGTTTTTTTCTTTACTACCTTTTTTTTCTTTTTTTTGGCCATATAGTCACCCCATTACAAATCAATTTTATTATAATTAATTTATACTTTTAAGTCAATTTAAATATGTATATAATGAGTATATTTGACAATTTTTTAGTATATTTCTTATATTTTTTTTTTAACATAATAATTATATTAGAATATAATACATTAGGTGTTAATATGAATAATGAAATTTCACTTGATAAAGCTATTTTAAATAAAAAATATGTAATTACTAAGATTTTATTAGATGAACATATTTTGCAAAAATTATATAATTTAGGTATAGTTGAAGATACTCAAATAATAAAAGTATATAAAAGTCCATTTAATGATCCAGTTAGTTATTTTGTGAGAGGTGCGTATGTTGCAATTAGAAATAATGATGCATCTAAAATAATTGTTAGGGGGATTTATGAATAAGAATAATGGGTTTAATTCTTTAACTAAAGAATTTTTATATAAGGATAATGAGTGTGATATTGTAGTTAGTTTAGTAGGAAATCCAAATGTAGGGAAAAGTACTATATTTAATACTCTTACTGGTATGAATCAACATACAGGTAATTGGACTGGGAAAACTGTTAGTTCTGCTTATGGAAAATATAGTTATAATGATGAGGATTTTATTCTTGTTGATTTACCAGGTACATATTCTTTAACTCCAAGTTCTAAAGAAGAAATAGTTACAAGGGATTTTTTAGGATTTTATAATCCACTTATAACTGTTTTAGTAATTGATGCGACAAATATTGAAAGAAATTTAATATTAGTTCTTCAAACTTTAGAAATATCTGATAATGTTATTTTATGTGTAAATTTAATGGATGAGGCATTGAAGAAAAATATTAGTGTTGATTTAGATATGCTTAAAAATGAATTAAATATTCCTGTAATAGGAATAAGCGCTGCTAATAATAATGGTATTGATAATTTAAAAAGAGAAATATATAAAAGAAGTTATGAAAATAAGTCTAATTTAAATAAACTTACTTATAATGATGATATTGAAACGTCTATTTCTAATATTGAAAATTATTTAAATACTTTATTTGTATTTAATAATAGATGGCTTTCTATTAAGTTATTAACTGATGATACAATTAATTCTTCTATAAATACATATTTAAATTATGATATTAGTAGTGATAGTGTTTTATGTGAGTTAATTAATAATGAGAAAAGTAAAAATATTAATATTAAAAAAGATATAACTAAAAAACAAATATCAGAGTCTGTTAGAATATATATTAAAAGTGTAACTCTTAATAATAATACAAATGTTAGTAAATTAGATAAAATATTAACAAGTAAATTAACTGGTATACCTATTATGATTCTTACATTTTTATTTATATTTTATCTTACAATAAAGGGTGCGAATATACCTTCTGATATTCTTTCTAATATCTTATTTGGATTTGAACCTATATTTTATAATTTATTAAATATATTAAAAATACCTTCATTTATTATAAATCCAGTAGTATATGGTATGTATAGGACATTATCTTGGGTTGTGTCTGTTATGCTACCACCTATGGCAATGTTTTTTCCATTATTTACTCTTTTAGAAGACTTTGGTTATTTACCAAGACTTGCATTTAATATGGATAAATTATTTAATAAAGCACACTCTAATGGAAAGCAATCTTTAACAATGTGTATGGGTATTGGTTGTAATGCTTGTGGTGTTATGGGAAGTAGAATTATTGAAACTAATAAGGAAAGATTAATTGCAATATTAACTAATAATTTTATACCATGTAATGGAAGATTTCCTATTCTTATTACATTAATTAGTATATTTTTTACTACTAATACTTTTGTATCATCAATAATATTAATATTATTAATTATTTTATCAGTAATTGTTACATTAATTATATCTAAAATATTATCAAAATTAATAAAGGGAAAATCATCTACATTTATATTAGAATTACCTCCATTTAGAAGGCCTCAAATAAAAAAAATACTATTAAGGTCTTTATTAGATAGAACTTTACATGTATTATTAAGAGCAGTTATTATAGCAATACCTTCTGGGTTAGTAATATGGATATTATCTAATACTTATATTCATGATATTTCTTTATTAAAACATATTTCTTTGTTTTTAGATCCATTTGCGAAATTATTTGGGCTAGATGGAGTAATACTTTTATCATTTATATTAGGATTTCCTGCTAATGAAATTGTAATACCTTTAATGATTATGACATATATGCAAACATCTAAATTAGAAGTAATGGATACTTTATCACTTAAACAATTACTTTTAGATAATGGTTGGACATATGTAACTGCAATATGTACAATGATATTTACATTAATGCATTTTCCTTGTGGTACGACTAGTCTTACTATAAGAAAGGAAACTAATAGTATTAAATGGATGATTATTGGTATAATTTTGCCTACTGTTATTGGTCTTATATTATGTTTTTTAGTAAATACAATATTTAAATTTATATAAAGTGTGTAATTATACACATTTTTTTATAAAAAAAATTCCATGTCAGTGGAATAATTATTATTTAATTTTAACTTTTGGCATACTTGATATTTTATCAACATCTATTGCTAATGCCTCGCCTGCTGACATTTCTCTAATAGGAACATCAACTTTATTATGTTTAATTATATATGCAAGTTCTCTTAACTTATTATAACAATCTATTAATTCTTTTACTGATTCACTTTTATTATCATTTTCTCTAATTGTTTGCACAAGTGATAAAAGTCTTATATCTATTGCTCTAAATTTATCAATATCAATAGATTTATCAACTAAAAATTCATTCCCATAATTAGTTGTATATCTTCTTGCTTTAATATCACTAGTTAAAAGAATATCAACTTGACTTTCACTAAATGGGTTATATTCAAATTCATCATCTGAAATATCAGAAAGTCCTACTGCTGCAATAGAAATAGATTCCACACCATTAGCATGAGATTCAATATCATCCATAGCACTAATAACATCATCCTCATACCCCTTAACTCCAAGTCTATTTAATTCAATTGGAGAAAGTATTCCTTTTTCTATTACTGAAGTAATATCTTTATATTTAGTATTGTGATGAAATTTTGCTTCCTCTATAATAACCTCATCAGTTAAGCAATCCATAATTTTTTCTTCAACATAATCTAGTGCATGTTCACTTTTTAATACTATCCTTTCCATTCCACCTTCATCCCTTTTCTAAATCTCGAAAAAATTAACTTTCGGAATTATGATAATACCATAAATATGATTAATTATCAATATAATTTACAAAAAAAGGGGTGAAATAATTTACAAAAAAAGAGTGAAATATAACATAATTTCACTCAGATTTTGTAAAACACACAAATAAATTATAATGCAGTTAATTTAATTGACATAACACCATCTTCATCTATAGTAGTTACTATTTTATATGTACCATTTTGATAAGAACCATCTTCACATAATACATATCCCTTATCCAACAACTTAGTTACATAATCACCATAACCACTATTCTCAACATTAGATATTTCATAGTATACACTACTTTTGCCTATTTCCATAGAACTTAATCTTCCAGATGACATTCCAGGCATTGAATCAGAGAACTTATTTTCAGGTAAAATATTAATCTCACTAGGAGTTGTATTTCCACTATTTCCAGTATTTCCACTATTTCCAGTATTTCCACTATTTCCAGTATT
>CAZKUP010000003.1:0-30855 GCA_964555985.1 uncultured Clostridium sp.
CAAATAGTATTGAAAAACTAGAAATTTTACAAGAAATAAAAATAAGAGAAAAAGTAAAATAATCACTTAAGTTTTTTTATTAGTTAATTGCTAAAAAAAAATAAATATTATATAATACTTTTAGGTGATTTTATGAATATTGATAAAATTAGAAACTTTAGTATTATTGCACATATTGATCATGGTAAAAGTACTTTAGCAGATAGAATTTTAGAAAAAACTAATGCTATTAATGAAAGAGAAAAGAAAAGTCAATTATTAGATTCAATGGATTTAGAAAGAGAAAGAGGTATTACAATTAAATTAAATGCAGTAAGACTTAAATATAAGGATTATTTACTTCATTTAATAGATACTCCTGGGCATGTTGATTTTACTTATGAGGTATCTAGATCTCTTGCAGCTTGTGAAGGTGCGATATTAATTGTTGATGCAACTCAAGGTATTGAAGCTCAAACTATTGCAAATCTTTATCTTGCATTATCTAATAATTTAACTATTATTCCAGTTATAAATAAGATAGATCTTCCTAATGCTGATGTGGAAAGAGTAAAAAAAGAAATAATTGATAATCTAGGTTTTAATGAAGATGAAATAATATTAGTAAGTGCGAAAACAGGAGTAGGAGTAGATAGATTACTTGATGAAATTATTGATAAAATACCTTCTCCTAAAAGCGACAATTCTAATTTACAAGCTTTAATATTTGATAGTATTTTTGATTCATATAAGGGTGTTATTTGTTATATTAGAGTATTTAATGGTAGTATTAAACCTGGTGATAAAATTAAAATGAAAGCTACTAATGCAATATATGAAGTTGTAGAAGTTGGTGTTAATTCACCATATCCTACTAAAGTAAATTCACTCTCTTCTGGAGATGTTGGATATATAACTGCCTCAATAAAAAGTATTAGTGATGTTAAAGTAGGAGATACCATAATAGATACAGTAAATGATACAGATTCTTTAATAGGATATAAGGAGATAAAACCTATGGTATTTTGTGGACTTTATCCAATTGATTCAAAAAAATATATGGAATTAAAAGAAGCTCTTGAAAAATTAAAATTAAATGATGCATCTCTTAGTTTTGAACCTGAAACATCAAAAGCACTTGGGTTTGGTTTTAGATGTGGATTTTTAGGTATGCTTCATATGGATGTAATAGAAGAGAGAATTGAAAGAGAATTTAATATAGATTTAATTGCAACATCTCCAAGTGTTGTATATAATTGCCTGCTTACTGATGGCACTGCTATTTTAGTAGAAAATCCAACTAAACTTCCTGATAGAACTCTTATTAAAGAAGTAACTGAGCCATATATAAAAACAAATATATTTGTACCAACAGAGTATGTTGGTTCAGTTATGGAATTATGCCAAGATAAAAGAGGAACATTTATAAATATGGAATATATAGACCCTACTAGAGTAAATATTCATTATGAAATACCTCTTTCTGAAATAGTATATGATTTTTTTGATAAATTAAAGTCATATACTAAAGGATATGCATCTTTTGACTATGATTTTATTGGTAATAAAGTTAGTAATTTAGTAAAAATGGATATTCTTATTAATGGAGAAATAGTTGATGCACTAAGTATAATTGTACATAAAGATTTTGCATATAAAAGAGGAAAAATAATAGTAGAAAATTTAAAGAAAATAATACCTAGACAAATGTTTGAAGTACCAATACAAGCAACTATTGGTAATAAAGTAATAGCAAGAAGTGATATAAAAGCAATGAGAAAAAATGTACTTGCAAAATGTTATGGCGGAGATATAACTAGAAAAAGAAAATTACTTGAAAAACAAAAAGAAGGTAAAAAGAGAATGAAAGTAGTTGGAAAAGTAGAAATACCTCAAGAAGCATTTCTATCTGTATTATCAGTAGATGAGAAAGTAGATTAGGTGAAATTATGAAATCAGCATATATACATATTCCATTTTGTGAAAATATTTGCTCATATTGTGATTTTTGCAAAATGAAATATAATAAAGAATGGATAAATACTTATTTAGATAGTTTAAAGAATGAAATAGAAAATTACTATAAAGGAGAAAAAATAAGAACACTTTATATTGGAGGAGGCACTCCATCATCTCTTAGTACTAAAGAATTAAATAAATTATTTTCTATTGTCGAATTATTAGATTTATCTATATTAGAAGAATTTACTTTTGAATGTAATATAGAATCTATTACTAATGAAAAACTTATTTTACTAAAAAAACATAAAGTAAATAGACTTAGTATTGGAGTACAAACTTTTAATGAAAATTTACTTTCATTTCTAAATAGAAATCATTCTAAAAAAGAAGTAAAAGAAAAGATAGAAATGGCGAAATTAGTTGGATTTAATAATATAAATATAGATTTAATGTATGCTCTTCCTTTAGAAACTATAGATGATGTTAAAAATGATTTAAAATTATTTATAGATTTAGATATACCACATATATCTTGCTATTCATTAATGATTGAACCTAATACTAAACTATATATAGATAAAGTTAAAGAAATAGATGAAGAAATAGATTATGAGATGTATAAATGTATTGAAGATGAATTAACTAATAATAATTATATTCATTATGAAGTTAGTAATTATGCTAAAAAAGGGTATGAATCTAAACATAATTTAGTATATTGGAATAATGAATATTACTATGGATTTGGACTTTCAGCAGCAGGATATTTAGAAAATTATAGATATGATAATACTAAAAATTTAAATAAATATAATTCACATAATTTTATAGATAATATTACAAAAATAAGTTATGAAGATAAAATTAAATATCATCTTATTTTAGGTTTTAGAAAATTAAGAGGTATTAATAAAGAAAAATTTAAAAAATTATATAATAAATCTATTTATGATATACCTAATATAATAGAATTATTACAAAAAGGAATGCTTAAAGAAGATGATAAATATATATTTATACCAAAAGAATGGATTTATAAATCAAACGAAATATTAGTTAAATTAATATAGGAGGAAGGATGAAAAAGAAAAAAGATGGATGTTTAGTAGTTGTTTCTGGACCAAGTGGTGCGGGTAAAGATACAATATGCAATGAATTATTAAAGAGAAATGAATATATGCATTTATCTGTTTCTATGACTACAAGAGATAAAAAAAATAATGAAGTAGAGGGTGTTAATTACTATTATGTAGATGAAAGTGTTTTTAAAGAAAATATAGAAAAAGATAATTTCTTAGAATATGCTTTGGTGTATGGAAAATATTATGGAACTCTAAAAAGTGAAGTAGTAAAAAGACTTAATAATGGTTTAGATGTTTTATTAGTAATAGATATAGAAGGTGCACTTAAAATAAAAGAAAAATTTAGAGATGCAATATTTATATTTATTATGCCACCTGATATGAAAACATTACTAAATAGAATTGTAAAAAGAAATAGAGATTCAAAAGAAAAAATGATAGAAAGATTTAAAGAAGATTATAAATTAATAAATGAATATAACAAATATAACTATGTAATAGTAAATGATAATATAGAAGATTCTGTAAATAAAATAGAGGCAATTCTAACATCTTCTAAATGTAGTGTAGAAAGAATAGAAGATTTAGAACTTGATAATGAAGAAGAATTAATACATGAATTACTAATTAGTTAGTATTATTTCTAATAAATTCTCTTAAGAGCTTAGTTAAAGCTCTTTTTTCTATTCTAGATACATAACTTCTACTAATATTTAACTCTTTTGCAATATTTTTTTGAGTTACCTCATCACTTCCATCTAATCCATATCTTTTAGTAATAATATTTTTCTCTCTTTCAGATAATATTCCAAGATATTTTTTAAGTTTAATAATATTATCTTTTTTAAGCATATCTTCAATAAAATCAGGCGCGGGCATTTTAAGCATATCCATAATAGTTATTGTATTTCCTTCTTTATCAAATCCCACTTGTTCATCTAAACTTATATTTTTACTTGTTTTTTTATTATTTCTATAATGCATAAGTATTTCATTATCAATACATCTAGCGCAATAAGTTGTTAACTTCGCACCATTACTTTTAGAAAAACTATCAACACCCTTTATAAGTCCTATCGTACCAATACTTATTAAATCATCAAGTTCATCACCTTTTTCCCCATATTTTTTTACAATATGTGCAACTAATCTAAGATTATGCTCTATAAGCACCTCTCTTGATTTCATATTTCCATTAAGCATATTTTTTATATGAAACTCTTCATCTTCTTCACTTAATGGACTTTTAAATATTTGATTTTGATATGCTCCTGTTAAAAGCATATTTTTAATTAATTCAACAAAAATTTCAAACATATTTCACTTCCTACTATAATTTATTATTACTTTAAAAAAATATACATTAATATTCTTTTTTAATTTTTATTTACATATATTTTATTAGGTGATAGAATGAAAAAAATATTTCTTATTTTATTATTTATACCAATAAGCGTATTTAGTTTAGAAGTAAGTTCTAAAAGTGCAATATTAATGGATGAAGATACAGGAAGAATACTATATTCAAAAAATATAGATGATAAAAGATTAATAGCAAGCACAACTAAAATAATGACAGCTATTCTTGCTATTGAATCAGAAAGATTAAATGATATAGTTAAAATAAAAGATGATATACTAGAATCATTTGGCTCTAATATTTATTTAAGTATTAATGAAGAAATATCTCTAAAAGATTTAGTATATGGATTAATGCTTAGAAGTGGTAATGACGCCGCTATTGCAATATCCTCTTATGTTTCTTTAACAACAGATGATTTTGTTATATTAATGAATAAAAAAGCAAAAGAATTAAATATGACTAATACATCATTTTGTAATCCACATGGATTAGATGAAAAATGTGAAAACATATCTACAGCAAGAGATATGGCACTTCTTACAAAATATGCTAATAAAAATAAGACTTATAAAGAAATAGTAGGTACTAAAAGATATATTTCAAAGACTAATTTAAAGACATATGATTGGTATAATAAAAATAAATTATTATCTTCTTATGAATATACTACAGGAGGTAAAACTGGATTTACTGAAAAAGCAAGAAGAACTTTAGTTACAACTGCATCAAAAGATAATATGAATTTAATTGCTGTTACACTAGATGATCCTAATGATTTTACTACACATAAAAATTTATATGAATATGGCTTTAATAATTATAAGAAATATTTAATAATAGATAAAAATAAATTTAATTTAGAAAATAAATATTATGATAATGTTTATATAAAGAATGATATATATTATTTATTTAAACAAGATGAAATAGATAAATTATATATAAAATATGTTATAGATAAAAAAGATGAGTATAGTGATGGAGATAAAGTAGGGGAAGTAAAAGTATTTATTGATAATAAAAATGTAATTAATGAAGATATATATGTTAGTAAAAATAAAAAAAAGAAATTAAGTATAATAGAAAGGTTTTTAAACTTATTTAGATGATAAATATAATATGGATATCATTTATCATATTAGGAATAGTTTGTTCATTAATTACAGGTAATATATCAAATGTTAATAATGAAATTATATCAAGTGGAAAACTTAGTTTAGATATATTCTTAGAAATATTACCAACTATAATTATTTGGAGTGGAATTATGAAAATAGCAAATAATTCAGGACTTATTAATACTATATCAAAAAAATTAAGTCCAATACTATTAAAAATATTTAATGAAATTCCTCCTAATCATGAATCTATCGCATATATATCTTCAAATATAACAGCAAATATTCTAGGTTTATCTAATGCATCAACTCCATTTGGATTAAAAGCAATGAAATCACTTCAAGAATTAAATAAAAATAAAACAACTGCATCAAAAAGCATGATAACATTTGTTTTATTAAATATTTGTTCACTAACAATACTACCAACAACTATTATTTCATTAAGAAATATGTATAATAGTCAAAATGCATCTATCATAATACTTCCAATTTTTATAATAACATCTATTACTACAATAAGTGCACTACTAATAAATAAGGTGATAAAATGAGTAAGTTTATTCTTCCTTTAATTGTACTTTCAATAATAATTTATAGTGTAAAAAAGTGTAATATATATGATTCATTTATAGAAGGAATAAAAGAAGGATTAGAAATATCCGTGTCAATATTTCCATCAATAATTGCAATAATATTCTCATCAAGAATACTTATTTCAAGTGGATTACTTGACTATTTATTATCAAAATTTAATCTATTCTTTATTCCAAAAGAAATACTTCCACTTATAATATTAAGACCAATATCAGGTAATGCATCACTTTCAATAATGATTAATAATTTTAAAAAATATGGAGTTGATTCATATATAGGATACTTATCCTCAATAATACAGGGAAGTATTGAAACAATATTCTATATTATATCTTTATACTTTGGAAGTATAGGTATAAAAAATACAAAAAACACCCTATCAATAGCACTAATACTTAATCTAATAGGAATAATAAGTGCATTAATAATTAGTAAATACATGACTTAAAAAAATCTAGGATTTTTTCTAGATTTTTATTTTGTACTTGAACTTGATTTTTGTTGATTCATATAATGGTCATATTTAATTTTTAGTTCTGAATCATAGATTTTTAATTCATTTTCATTTCTAATCCAATCTAATGCATATGCAGTTATATTTTCTGTATTAGCAATTAATTCATTAACTAAAGTATTTTTTATTTCTTCTTTTATTTCTTCTAATTTTGGTTTATCTTTTTGTTCTGTTTTAAGTATTATATGATATCCAAATTGGCTTTTAACTGGAGTTTTTGTATATTCTCCAACTTTTAATTTAACTGCAGCTTCTTCAAATTCAGAAACCATTTCACCTCTATTGAAGTAACCTAAATTACCACCATCAGATGCACTTGAATCTTTAGAATATTCTTTAGCTAAATCTTCAAATTTTTCTCCATTATTTAATTTTTTAATTATATCTTTTGCTTTCTTTAAAGCTTCTTCTTCAGCTTTTTTCTTTTCATCATCTGTCATATCATCAGTAGCTTCTGCTGTAATTAATATATGACTTGCTTTTATATCACCAATTGCTTTTTCTTCATAGTATTTATTGATATCTTCATCTTTGATTAATGTTTTAGCATAATCTTCTACAGCCATTTCTCTTTTATAAACCATTTCTATATAATTATATAATTGCTTTTCAGTACTTACACCATAATAATAATTAATTGCTGATTCAAAGTCTGAACCCCATTGATCTTTCATTGCTGTTATTTGTGATTCAATTTTAGTTTTTAAATCAGAATCTGTTTCATATACTTTATTAAGTAATAATTCATCAATTGAATTAATTAGTGTATTAGTACCATAATTATCTTTTAGTTTTTGATAAAATTCCTCAGCAGTCATTTTTAGACCATCTAATTCAATAACAAGTTCACTACCATCTTTTAATTGTGGAACTTTTCCACATCCTGCAAGCATTAGTACTGCAAGTGATACGCACATTAAATTTCTAATTGTTTTTTTCATATGTTCCTCCTTCATAGTGCATATTAATCATAACAAAATTTAACTTAAAATACAATATTTTATTAATAAGTAATCACACTTATTTTTTTTTACCATAAAATATTGTGAGAAAAGGAGGAAAGATATTATGGGACATGGATATATTAGTGGCTCTGCTATTGTTCTTGTATTGTTTATTATTTTAGTAATCGTAATAGGTGCCTATATATAAAAGGGGGTGTAAAAATGGCTTGTAATAATAATTCATGTGGTAATAATACTGCTGGCAGTGGATTTTTAGTAATAATTGTTCTTTATATTTTGCTTGCAATTATACTTGGGTCTGTTATATGCTAAAAAAGATTGAGAAATCAATCTTTTTAGCTAAACCTATAGTTGGTATAGTTGGAAGAAAAATTGATAATATGTATAAAGTAAGTGAGAATCTTGTTAATAAAGTAAAAAATAATGGAGGTATTCCTATTTTAATATTACCATGTGATGAATTAAAAAATATAGTTGATATTTGTGATGGTATTATTATGCCTGGAGGTAGTGATATTTATGAGTATGATAGATTTATTTATAAATATTGTGAAAAGATTGATAAACCTATTCTTGGTATATGTCTTGGAATGCAAATTATGGAAGAGGAGTTTCTTACTAATACAAGTGTTAATCATAAGAATGTATTTCATGAAATAATTACTAAAAAGGGCAGCATTATTAATAAGACAGTTGGTGATTCTTTTGTAAATAGTAGACATAATGAATGTATAAGTAATGCATTAAATCATGTTGTTACTGCAATAAGTAATGATGGTTGTATTGAGGCAATAGAAAGTGCAAATAATAAATTTAATGTTGGAGTGCAGTGGCATCCAGAAGATATTTCTCATGATAAGTTGTTTAAGGTGTTTATAGAAAGTCTTGTTGACAAATAATAAAAAATGTGTATAATACTTCTTGATTAAGGGGGATTTATGGGAGAATTATTATATTTATATTTAGAAGAAAATGATTTATTAGATGAATTAGCTAATGCATTAGTAGTAGAAAGAAATACTATATTAATGAATAAGAAAAAAAGTAGTAAATGTGCTTATTTTGAAGGAAGTAAGTACTTTAATAATGATGATTTTAGAGAGTATGTTGATTGTTATGAATATACTTATGCTATAAATACTACTTTTATTTTAAATGGAAAAAATATATTTTCACACATAGTAACTAAAAGAGGAATATCTACTGAAATAGAAAGACCTCATGGAGTGTATGGAAATGAAAATGCTAATTGTTTATATCATAATGCTTCAGGAAGAGAAAGTGCTATTTATCAAAAAATAGTAGATGAAAATTGTGAGTATAAATTAAAACATTTATCATATTCAGGTAATGCTAAAGAAAAGGTATTTAAACTTCCTATGACATTAAGAAGTTTATTAGAAAATGAACCTGATTTTTCAAGTCTTTTATGTGATATGTATAATATAGATTTAAATAATTATAGTAATGAGCTTACAAAAAGAAAACTTATATTTGAAAAGGTAATGATGATAGATAAGCAAATTATTCAATTAGAAAAATTAAAAAATGATTACTTAGATCAATTACATTATGGAAAAAGTAAATAATAAAAAACTAGAATTTTCTAGTTTTTTATTGTAAAAATAATTTAGAAGTGCTAAAATGTATATATAAACATTTTGGCCTGTTGGTGAAGTGGTTAACACATCACCCTCTCAAGGTGACATACATGGGTTCAAGTCCCATACAGGCTACCAATTAGTAGTTTACCGTTTGAAAATAAACGGTTTTTATTTTGCTTAAATCTTATTTATTTAAAATGTTTATATAAGTGTTATAAAATTAGAAACTAATTATAAAAATTACTAAAAAATAGATAAAAAAGCATTAACTCATAAGATATTTTAAATTAAACAATATTAATTCTTTTTTTCTTTATCTATACATGATATAATACTAATAAGGTTGTGGTTATATGAATGAAGATGTGAAATATTTATCTATTTCAGAACTTAATAGAATTATTAAAATGAAATTTGATGCGAGTAGTTTTTTTAATAAAGTATTTATTAAGGGAGAAATATCTAACTTTAAAATACAAATGCCAAGTGGACATTGTTATTTTACTATAAAAGATGAGGGTAGTAGACTTTCTGCAGTTATGTTTAGAGGTACTGCTAATAAAATTGGTACAAATTTTAAAGATGGTGACATGGTAAATGTAGTAGGAAAAATAAGTATATATGAAGCAAGTGGGACTTATCAAATATATGTTGAAAGTATGGAATTAAATGGTAGTGGTGATCTTTATAAGAAGTTTTTAGAGTTAAAAGATAAGTTATATAAAGAAGGTTTATTTGATGAATCACATAAGAAAAAAATACCTAAGTATCCTAAAAAAATAGGTGTAATTACTGCAAGTACAGGCGCTGCTATAAGAGATATTATTACTACAATTAAAAGAAGATATCCTCTTTGTGAAGTAATACTTTTTCCTTCTTTAGTGCAAGGTGAAAAAGCAAAAGAAGATATAGCAAAAAAAATAGAAATTGCAAATACATATGAAGATATAGATACTTTAATTGTAGGTAGAGGTGGAGGCTCTATAGAAGACTTATGGGCATATAATGAAGAAATAGTTGCAAGAAGTGTATATAATTCAAAAATACCTATAATAAGTGCAGTTGGGCATGAAATAGACTTTACTATTATAGATTATGTTGCTGATAAAAGAGCTGCAACACCAACAGCTGCCTCAGAACTTGCTGTACCTAATATTATGGATATATCTATGAATATAGATTCTATTTACTTAAGATTAAATAAAATAATAACAAATAAAATAAATGAATATAAAAGATTATTAGATAAAATAAAAACAAGTAATATACTTATTAATCCTATAAATATTTATAATATTAAATTACAAATATTAAATGTTGAAAAAATAAAACTAATGAATTCATTTAATGAATTAGTAACAGATAAAAAAATAAATTTATATAAATTAAAATCAAATTATATTATAAACAAACCTTCAAGTATATATGAAAAATATATTAATATACTTGATAATAATATTAATAAATTAGAATTATTAAATCCTCTTAATGCTCTAAAAAGAGGTTATGGAATAGTAAAAAAAGATAATAAAGTAGTAGAAAAATTAACAAATATAAAAATAAATGATAAAATAAATATTAATTTAAAAAATGGTATTATTGATGCAGTTGTTACTGATATAAGGGAGGAAATATGAAAAAATCATTTGAAGAAAATTTAGAAGAATTAGAAAACATTGTAAAAGAATTAGAAAGTGGTAATGTTAATTTAGATGATGCAATAAATAAATATAGTGAAGCTATGAAATTAGTAAAATTATGTGAAGATAAGATAAAAAGTGCTGAGGAAATGGTTACTAAAATAGTAAAAGATAATGGTGAAATAGTAGATTTTGAGGTGAAAGAATGAAATATATGTCAAGTAATGAAATAAGAAATATATTTTTAGAATATTTTAAAAATCATGGACATACAATTATGCCAAGTGCATCCCTTCTTATATTAAATGATCCGACACTTTTATGGAATAATGCTGGTGTAACACCTCTTAAAAAATATTTTGATGGAAGTATGATACCTGTAAATAAAAGATTAACTAGTTGTCAAAAATGTATTAGAACTAATGATATAGAAAGTGTTGGAGATAATACTCATCATACATTTTTTGAAATGTTAGGAAACTTTTCTATTGGAGATTATTTTAAAGAAGAAGCAATAGAAATGTCATATGAATTACTAACTAGTGAAGATTATTTTGCATTTCCTAAAGATAAATTATATTTTACTGTATATGAGGAAGATGATAAAGCATTTAACAAATGGAAAAGTCTTGGAGTAGATGAATCTCATATAGTAAGACTTAAAAGCAATTTTTGGGAAATTGGAGAAGGACCATGTGGGCCTGATTCAGAAATATTTTATGATAGAGGGTGTGAATATGATAAAGAAGGACTTGGTATTAAACTTTTAGAAGATGAAATAGATAATAATAGATATGTTGAAATATGGAATAATGTATTTAGTCAATTTAACTCAAAAGAAGGAGTAAATAGAGAAGATTATGCTGAACTTCCTAGTAAAAACATAGATACAGGTATGGGGCTTGAAAGGATGACTTGTATACTTCAAGGAGTAGAATCAAGTTATGATACAGATTTATTTAAATTAATTATTTCTAAAATAGAAGAATTATCTAATCAAAAATATGATAATAAAAGAGAATTTAGAATAATTGCAGATCATATTCGTACACTAGCCTTTGCAATAAATGATGGAGCAGTATTCTCTAATGAAGGAAGAGGATATGTAATAAGAAGGCTATTAAGAAGAGCAGTTAGATTTGGACATAATTTAGGAATAAAAGGTAATTTCATGCAAGAACTTGTTAATCCAGTAGTAATAACTATGAAAGAATATTATCCAGAACTTTCTAAAAATGAAGAAAATATTAAAGAAATAATAAAAAAAGAAGAAGAATTATTTGAAAAAACACTTATGTCTGGTGAAAAAAAATTAAATGAAATGTTAAATAATATTGAAGGAAATAAATTACCTGGAAGTGATGCATTTAAATTATATGATACTTATGGATTCCCATTTGAATTAACATTAGAATACTTAGAAGAAAAAGGATATACAGTAGAAAAAGAAGAATTTATTAAATGCATGAATATACAAAAAGAAATGTCTAGAAACAGTAGAAAAGAAGAAGCAAGTATGAATATTCAAAATGAAGCACTACTTAACTTTAAAGAAGAAAGTATATTTACAGGATACAATGATTATCAAACAGATACAGAAGTAATCGCACTTATTAAGGGTGATAAACTAGTAGAAGAGCTAACTGATACAGGATATGTAATTTTAAAAGAAACACCATTCTATTCAGAAATGGGAGGACAAGTATCTGATACAGGATATATATATAACGAGTTTTTAAAAGCAGAAGTAATAGAAATGATTACATCTCCTAATCACCAACATGTACACATAGTAAATATAATAGAAGGCTCTATTAAATTACATGATAAACTAACTGCAAGAATAAATGTAAAAAAACGAGAATCAATAGAAAAAAATCACAGTGCAACACATTTATTACATCAATCACTAAAAGAAGCACTAGACTATGATGTAATGCAAGCAGGATCAAAAGTTTCAGAACATTTACTTCGTTTTGACTTTACATATCCAAATAAAATAACTGATCAAGATCTTATTATGATAGAAGATTTAGTTAATGAAAAAATAAATACAAATACAGACTCAATTACTAAAATAATGAAATTAGAAGATGCAAAAAAATCAGGAGCAGTGCATCAATTTGATGAAAAATACGATGAAGAAGTAAGAGTAGTAACACTTTATAATTCAGTAGAATTATGTGGTGGAACACATGTAAAAAATACAAAAGATATAAAAAAATTTGCAATTATGTCATGTGAATCAAAAGGCGCTAATGTATATAGAATAGAAGCAACAACAGATGTATGTATTGAAAAAGAATTATTTAAAGTAATTAAACCATACAATGATGAAATGATTAAACTTTTAAATAAAGCAAAAAATATAGTAGATGATGCTAAAAAAGAAGATATAGAAGTTAATTTTGATGTTAAAATAGATAATGAACCACCACTAAGTTATAAAGATATAGTATTTAATAAAAATGAAATAATAATGGTAAGAAATAAAGTTAAAGAATTAGAAAAAGAGTATAATACAAAAAGAGAAGAAAAACTAGTTAAATCAAACAATGAATTTAATACAATAGAACTAATAAATGATTTAGAAGTTATAGTAAAAAAAGTATATGACTATGACACATCTATTCTTAAAACAATTATAGATAATGTATTTAATAAAATATCAAAAGGAATTGTATTTGTAGCAAATATAAAAGGAAATAATGTTAACTTTATATGCAAATCAAACTGTGATTTAAATGCTGGTGAAATTATAAAAAATGCAAGCATTAAATCAAATGGTAATGGTGGAGGTTCAAAAGTATTTGGTCAAGGTGGAGGTACTAGTATAGAATATGTTGATGAAATACTTGATGAAATAAAAAATAAAATAGGTGAACTATGAGATACATAGGACTTGATTTAGGTACTAAAACACTAGGAGTTGCAATAAGTGATATAACAGGCACAATAGCAACATCATATAAAGTAATAAGACATGATAATGACTTTGATTACCTTATAAAAGAATTAAAAAATATAATAGAAGAAAAACAAATAGAAACAATAGTACTAGGACTACCTAAAAATATGAATAACACAATAGGAGAAAGAGGACAAATGGTACTAGAATTTAAAGAAAAACTAAAAACCTATAATCTCCCTATTATATTAGAAGATGAAAGACTAACAACAAGATTAGCAGAAAACATACTTATAACAGCAGATGTATCAAGAAAAAAAAGAAAAAAAGTAATAGATAAAATGGCGGCAAATGTAATATTACAAAGCTATTTAGATAGGAGTAAAAATGAAAGAAGTAAATAACGAATTTATAGTATTTAATGACTTAGGAGAAAAAATAACATGCAATGCATTATTTACATTTGAATCAGACGAAACAGGAAAGAATTACATTGTATATACAGACAATACAATAGATGAAAATGGACTAAAAAAAGTATATGCATCAACATACAATCCACAAGAAGAAAACCCAACACTAGGGCCTATAGAAACAGAAAAAGAATGGAATATAATAGAAGATATACTAAATAAATTACAAAAAGAAGATAAATAGTGTAAAGAAGTGTAAAAAAGTGAAAAAATTTTCACTTTTTCTATTGACAACCATGGGGGGGGGCATGATATAATGTTTGTGTAAGATAAGGGAGGTGAAACAATGAAAAAATCTTACAATAAAGCATTTACTTTAGTAGAACTTTTAGCAGTAATAGTAATATTAGCAATAATACTTGTTATAGCAGTACCTAAAATAATGGATGTAATAAGCTCATCCAAAAAATCAACACTAGAAACAAGTGTTAAAATGATAGCTAGTTCTGCAGAAAAAACAAAAATGCAAAATACAGTACTAGGTAAAGAAGATGCAACAATAACATGTGATAGTGTTGCAAAACTAAGTAGCAGTGATTATGCAAATTGTACAATCAAATTTGATGGAAACACAGCAAAAGTAACAGTAAAAGGAAAAGGTAAATTTGAAGGACTAAGTGTATGTGGAGGTACTAAAAATAGTGCAACTGCACAAGCAGAAGAGTGTCTTGACACACTAGTAACACATATACAAGAATTATATCAAACTAGTGCATCAAGTAATGGACTGATAAAAGATAATACAACAGATAAAAACATAAGATTTTCTGGAGATAATAATTCAGTAAAAAATTATGTAGAGTTTGGTAATGACAATGAAGTATGGAGAATAATAGGAATATTCAGTGTTAATACAGACAATGGTAGTGAAAATCTTGTAAAATTAGTAAAAGAAGAATCAATTCAAGATGTTCCATGGGATTTTAGTGATTCAAGCATAAATAATGGTTGGGGAATAAACCAATGGGGAGAATCTGGAGATTATGCAGGATCACAATTAATGCAACACTTAAATAATATTGAAAATATTAATCAAGTAGGCTATGAGTTTGGAAAAATTATATATCCAAGTAAAATAGCAGCTGAAGCTCCATCATTTTCAACTTTTCCTGACATAGAATTTAGTATATCAGCTAATTATGCTAAAATGATAGAAAATGCTTGGTGGAATACAGGTGCAATTAATTGGGACAATGTATTTGATTCAGAATTTAATCTAAAAAGAGAATTATTATATAATTCAGAAAGAGGAGAATTAACAGGTAAAATATGTGATACTTCAGGTGGTGGATGTAATGATACAGTAGTAAGAACAACATCATGGAAAGGTAAAATTGCATTACCATATACATCAGATTGGGCATATGCAAGCACAAATTCAAATTGTGGCATAAATATGAATAGTCAAGATGAAAATTATATATATTATTGTAGAGATAATAACTGGATGCATAAGAATGAAGATACATGGATGCTTTCTCCTATGGCGAACACTGACCTTGCTAACCGTGTGTCCTTTGTCTATGGGGATGGGATGGTCTTCGACTTCTATGCGTTCTATTCTGCAGCTGTCCGTCCGGCAATATATCTAAAGTCTAACGTCCAAATAAATAGTGGTACAGGAGCACAAAATGACCCATACATTCTAAAAATCGAGTGATATAGGGAGAATTTGGCAAAGGCCTCATATGGATGGGTAGGAACCCATCATGAGGCAGGGCAGGCTGAAAGTCTGCCTAGGCCAAAATATATAAATGTTATTATAAAAACTGATAAAAATGTCAAAGATAAAAGTTGATAGTTTTTATCGGTTTTTTAAGTTTTTAGGGGATTTATTATATTTTTGTTGTATATATAAGTAGGAGGCAATATTTTATGAACTACTATGAACAAATAAAAAATATAATAATAGATACTGAAACATTTGATAAAGTAAAAGATTATTCTAAAAATAGAAATAGAGTAAATTCATATTATGAAATAGGAAAACTATTAAGTGAAGTAGGTAGTGTATATGGAGAAAATATTATAGGAAAATATGCAGAAATGTTAGTGAATGATGTTGGTAATAAGTATAATTCTAAGACATTATATAAAATGAGGCAATTTTATATAATGTTTAAAGATGAAAAATTCTCCCCATTGGGGAGAAAGTTATCTTGGAGTCATTATAGAGCATTATTACCATTAAAAGATATTAATGTTGTTAATTGTTATAAAAATTTGTATTAAAAGCATAATAATAATCTTTTTATGTAAAATATTAGAAAAATATCTTTTATAGTGATATAATAAGTTTACGGTGATGTTTATGAAAATTTTAGTTGAACCAATAGATATAATTCATTTAAATGAACTTAGTAATAAGAATATTGATGGTTTTATTGTTGGTATAAAAAAGTATTCTATTTTTCAAAATTTAAAACTTAGTATTGATGAAATAAGAAGTATTAATGTTGATAAGGAAATATATGTTTCTATTAATAAACCTATTCATAATGATGAATTAGATGATATAAGGTCTATTCTTATTGAGTTGTCTAAATTAAATATTAGTGGTATTTTATTTGAAGATATATGTATTTATATGATAAATAAGAATTTGAATCTTAATTTAAATTTGATATGGTCTAGTATGCATATTCCTACTAATTATAGATCATGTAATTTTTGGAATAATAGAGGTGTTTCTGGAGCAGTATTAAGTACTGAACTTATGGTTAGTGATTTTATTGATATTAAAAAGAATACTAATATGTCTATTTTTGTATATTTATATGGTTATATTCCTATTTTTGAATCTAGTAGGACTCTTGTTAGTAATTATTTAAAACATAAAAATATTAATAGTGATAGTAAGTTATTTTATATGTATGAAAAAGAAAGAGATAAGTTTTATAGAATATATGAGGAATATAATAATTCTTTTATTACAGAAGATGTTTTAAATGGTATAAATGTTGTTGATGAGTTAAATAGTAATAATATTGATTATATTATATTAAATGGTTTAATGCATGAAAAAGATGTATTTAATAATGTTATAGATGAATATATTGATGCGGTTAATGGAAAAAAATTTAATAAGAAAGATGTGTTTACTGGCTTTTTATTTAAAGAAAGTATATTTAAGGTGAAGTAATGAGAAAGATTGAGTTGTTAGCGCCAGCAGGGAATTTAGAAAAAGTTAAATGGGCATTTATGTATGGTGCGGATGCGGTATATTTAGGTGGTAGAGATTTTAGTTTAAGAGCAAATGCACAAAATTTATCAATTGACGAAATTAAAGAGGCATGTGATTATGCTCATAGTTTAAATAAAAAGATATATGTGACTGTAAATATTGTTTTTCATAATGAAGATTTTAGTAATATAGAAGAGTATTTAAAAGATTTGTATAGAATTAAAGTTGATGCGGTTATTGTATCAGATGTAAGTGTTATTAGTGTTATAAAAGACATTGTACCAAATCTTGAAATACATATAAGTACCCAGCAAAACACACTTAATTATGAAGTATGTAATTTCTTTTATGAAGAAGGTGCGAAGAGAGTTGTTTTAGGAAGAGAAACATCTAAAAAAGATATGTTATCTATACTTAAAAATAGTAATATTGATATTGAAATATTTATACAAGGTGCGATGTGTGTATCATATAGTGGTAGATGTGTTTTATCCAATTATTTTACAAATAGGGATTCTAATAGAGGTGGATGTAGTCAAATATGTAGATGGAATTTTGATCTATTTGATGAGTTTAAAAATAAAATATCTAGTGATGAAGATTTTGCAATAACTGTTAAAGATTTAACATTAATTCCATATATTGGAGAAATAATTGATATGGGTATTACTTCTTTAAAAATAGAAGGAAGAATGAGAAGTGTTTATTATATTGCAACTGTATTATCAGTTTATAGAAAAGTAATAGATGAGTATTATAAATATGGTAAAATAAAGAATATTGATAAATATAATTATGAAATATTTAGATGTGCGAATAGAGATAGTGTACCACAATTTTATTTAGAAAAACCAGGTGTAAATGAACAATATTATTCTAGTAGAATAGAAGAATCTAATAAAGACTTTCTTGGTATTGTATTAGACTATGACAAGTTAAATAAAGAAATAATATTAGAACAAAGAAATTACTTTAAAAAGGGAGATGAAATAACTATTTTTGGCCCAAATATAGAAGAGTTTAATTTAAAAGTAGAATATATAAAAGATATAGATGGTAATATTATAGATGTTGCTAGACATCCTAAGGAAATTGTTAGAATTAATTCAGATATTAAAGTATATAAAAATGATATTATTAGAGTAAAATTTTAAAGTATTTATTTTATAAAAAAAAGAGTAGTTATTACTCTTTTTATATTCATTATTGGCGTCCCCGAGAAGAGTCGAACTTCCGACCTATCGCTTAGGAGGCGATCGCTCTATCCTACTGAGCTACGAGGACACAATTACATTATACATTATAAAATGAAAAATTAAAATATAAATTTTATTGAATAATAAAATAATTTAATATATAATTATTGTAGTAGGAGGATATATGAAAAATAAAAAAGTACTGACATCTATTTTTATTATATTTTATGTAATAGTTATAATTTTATCAGGTATATTTGTTATTAAACCAGGTATTAATAAATTATCTTATTCTAGTAATATGAAAGAGTATTCTTTAGAAGAAGTAACTAGATTAACAGATGAAATTAATAATAAATATATTGTATTAGAAAAAGATGTGAATGAAAAATATGAAGGAAGTATTAGTGAGATTAATTCTAAGTATGATTTAGAAGTTAATGAATTAGAAATAGAATATGATTTAAAAGAAGAAGAGATATCTAATAATTATTCTTCTTTAAAAAAGAAATTAAAAGAGGAAATGAATAGTATTTTAGCAAAACAAAATAATGAGTTTTTTGCTAATGGATTATCTAAAAGATATTATGAATTACAAACTGAATATAGTCTTAAGAATGATGAATATTCTGATTATACAGTAAAAGAAAGTAAAGAAAAATTTGAAAATGAAAATAAAAAGAATAAAGAAGTAAGAGAAATTGATAAAAAAAGAAATGAATTACTAAGTAGTATAGATGGTAATAAAAAGAGTGAATTAAATAGATTAAAATCAAACAAAGAAGAAGAAATATCTAATATTACTAATGTTAAAGAGAAGAAAAATAGAATAAAATTAGAAGCAATTATATATATAACTTTAGGTATAATACTTATTTTATTACCTAGTATTTATATTGTTATTACATATAATAAATTAACTCATTTATATAATAGTGTTAAAGAAAAATGGAGTCAAGTTGATATATATTTAAAGCAGAGAGTAGATTTAATCCCAAATATTGTTGAATCCATTAAAGGAAGTACATCTTTCGAAAAGGATACTCTTACAAGTATTACTAATGCTAGAAATAATGCATATAAGGCAAGTAATAAGGAAGATGAGATAATTGCTAATGAAGAATTATCTAATAACATTAAGAAATTACTTGTGTTACATGAAGATTATCCTGAATTAAAATCAAATGAAAATTTTATGAATTTACAAAATAATTTAAGAGAAATAGAAGATGATATCGCATCATCTAGAAGTGAATATAATAAGTCTGTATTAAATTATAAAAATAAATTAGATATATTTCCATCTAATATAGTTGGTGTATTATTTAAATTTAAAAATGAATTATTTTTTGAAATAAAAGAAGATGAGAAAGAAAATAAGAGTATTAAGTTTTAATAGGAGGATATTTATATGAATACATTTATTTTTGGGCATAGAAACCCAGATACTGATAGTGTTTGTTCTGCAATTGCACTTTCATATTTAAAAAATAAATTAGGTGATAAAACAATTCCCAAAGCTGTAGGGCATTTAAATAATGAAACTAAGTTCGTTTTAAATTATTTTAATGTAGCTGAACCTCAATATTTAAATGATGTAAAGGTTAGAATAAAAAATATAAAATATAAGAAAAAAGCTTTTGTACATGAAAAAGATACAATATATGATGCATATATGATGATGCAAAAAGAAAGTATAACTGCACTTCCTCTTGTTAATGAACATAAAAAATTAACTGGATTTATTTCTATGAAAGATTTAGCTAAATTCTTAGTAAGTGGTAATAAAGAAGAAATAGATACATCACTTGAAAACATAATTAATGTATTAGATGCTGAAATTGTTACAAATTATGATGAATTTATAAAAGGTAAAATGATGCTTGTTGGATATCAAAGTAGTACTTTTCATGAGGAAATAAAGTTAACTAATGAAGATATTCTTATTGTTGGTGATAGATATAAAGTCATAGATTATGCAATTGAATCTAAGGTTAAATTAATAGTTATTGCACTTAATAATATTATTTCACATGATTTAATTAGAAAAGCAAATGAAGCAAAAGTTACTATAATTAGAACATCATTAAATAGTTTTGAAATAGCTAATATGATAAGTTTAAGTAATTATGCAGATAGTATTATGACTTGCAGTAATCCTGTTACAACTTTTGATGATGACTTTTATGATGAATTTCAGTTAATTGCTAGAAAAACAAAACATACTAATTATCCAGTAATTAATCACAAGAATGAATGCCTTGGTATTATTTCACTTAATAGTATTAATGAATATCAAAGACAAAAAGTAATACTTGTTGATCATAATAATTTTGAACAATCAGTTCTTGGCATAGAAGAAGCAATAATATTAGAAATAATAGACCATCATAATTTAGGAAGAGTAGGTACAAGAGTTCCAATTAATTTTAGAAGTATGCCTGTTGGTTGTACTGCAACTATTATTTATAAGATGTATCAAGAAAAAAAGGTTAAAATACCAAAAAATATTGCAGGACTATTACTTTCTTCAATTATATCAGATACATTATTATTTACATCACCAAGTACAACAAAATTAGATGTAGATACAGCTACACAACTTGCTAAACTAGCAAAAGTAAAGATTAAAGAATATGGACATAAAATGTTAAAAGCAGCATCTTCTATAGAAGGATTAAGTATAAGTGAACAATTAAATCAAGATTATAAATCATATACAGTTGGTAAATTACATATTGGAATTAGTCAACTTACAACAATGGATTTTGATGATATTTATAAAAATAAAGATGAATATATTAATAAACTAGATAGTATGTATGAATTAAGTCCAGGAGTAAATGCATTATTTATAACTGATATAATAAAAAAAGGTTCATATGTAATATATAATTCAAAATCAGAAGAAATAATAAAAGATGCATTTAATTTAAAAGAAATATATGAAGGAATATTTATTCCAAATATTCTTTCAAGAAAAAAACAAATATTACCTGTTCTTATGGAAACACTAGAAAAAATACAATAAAATAATAAAATATTGACTCATTCTTATGAATGAGTCATATTTTGTAATAATAATGTAAAATAAAAATATTTTTATATATAATAATAATAGTAGTATGATATAATATTAAAAGAAAGAAGAAGTGTTATGAAAAAAAAGAAAAAGAAAAAAATTAGAAATATATGTTTAATAATATCAATTATTTCCATTATATTAACAATAATATTTTTTGCATACTTAATTAATTTAAATATGCTTCCAAATAAATATTTATATATACTTATTTCATTAATAAGTATAATATATATATTACTATTATTACTAATTATTCCTATAAAAATAAAATCAATAATTAAAATTATAGCAACATCATTTATGTTAATATTATCATGTATATTATTCTATTGTGGTGTTGTATACATAGATAAATTAATAGACTTTGTAGATAAAATTGACAATTCAATTATACAAAAAGAAACATTTTATCTACTAGTACTTGATAATTCAAATATATCAAATATTAATGATTTAAAAAACACAAAAATAGGTTATTATGATACATCATCATCAAATGTAGATAAAGCATTTAAAATATTAGATAAAAAAATAACTTATACATCAATGTCATATGAAGATATTGAAGAAATGCTAGAAGAGTTAAAAAATGAAAATATCTCATCTATTTTAGCAAGTGAAGCAGTTTATAATATAATTAAATCAGATTTATCTTATCTAGAAATAAATGTAAAACAAATAGATACAATACAAGTATTAGTAGAAACAAATGATATAGTAAAATATGTAGATGTAGTAAATACACCATTTAATATATATATTGCAGGAGGAGATGCATATGGCTCTATTGGATATATAACTAATACAGATGTAAATATGGTTGCAACAATAGATCCTGTTAACAATAAAATATTACTTACATCTATTCCAAGAGATTATTATGTATTATTACCTGGTAAAGATGCATATGATAAACTTACACATGCGGGATATTATGGTATTGAAACATCTGTTAAAGCAGTAGAAAATTTACTTGATATAGAAGTTAATTACTATGCTAAAGTAAACTTTTCAACAGTAGAAAAAGTAATAGACGCTATAGGTGGAATAGATATTTATAATGAATTTACCTTTGATGAAAAAGCGTTCCATAAATACACATTTGAAAAAGGTAATCTTCACTTAAATGGAAACGAAGCTCTAGCGTTTGCAAGAGAAAGAGAAGCATTTATAGATGGAGATGTGCAAAGAGTAAAAAATCAACAAAAAGTATTAACAGCAGTTATCAAAAAAATGACATCATCAACAACACTTATTACAAATTATGCAGAAATACTTGATAGTATTAGTGATAATTTTAATACAAACCTAGATAATAAAAGCATAGCTAAACTAGTAAAAAAACAACTAAACGATATGAAAGGTTGGCAAATAGAAACACAGAACTTAGTAGGAACAAATTACTATGCATTAACATATAGCTACCCAACTATGGAACTATATGTTATGAAACAAGATGATAATTCAGTAGAAACTGCAAGAAATAAAATAAAAACAATTTTTAAGTAAGAATGTATAAAATAAAAATATTAGTTAATTATATTACTAGGAGGCAATATGAAAAAAATACTAATATTTTTATTTTTGTGTTTAATTATAACAGGATGTAGTGAAAGTAATACACCAAAGAAAGAAGTTCAAAAGTTATATTCAAATTATAATAATTTGACTAGTGATTTATTAATACAATTAGATAATGTAATGGATAGTGAAGATTTAACTGATGAACAAATTAATAAATATAAAGAGGTATTAAAAAGACAATACCAAGATTTAAAATATAAAATTAATGATGAAATAATTAATCAAGATAGTGCAATAGTAGGTACTGAAATAGAAGTATATAATTTAAGAAGTGTAATAGATGAAACTGACAAATATATTAATGAGAAAAAAGAAGAATTTAGTATAGATGGAAAATTAGATAGTAAAAAAGTATGGGATTATAAATTAGATAAAATGCTAAAAACAAATGAAAGAATTAAATATAATTTAGATATATCTTTAACAAAAATAGATAATAAATGGCAAGTTGATGATTTATTAGAAACAGATAGACAAAAGATACATGGCTTGTATAAATAAAAATGCAAATTATTTGAATCTTTTTTTAAAAAGCTATTTACAAACAAATGTTCATGTTATATAATTAAAATGGTGATTATATGGCAATAACAAAAACAAATTTTATTAATTATTCAAGATGTAAAAGATATGTTGCATTAGATGAGGTAAAAAAAGAAAGACTTAATTCAGATATTAGTTATGAAGAATATATGAATGAAGAGTTAGAAGAGAAAATAAAAGAATTAGTAGGTGAAATGTATAGCACTGATGAGGATGGTAATGAGGTTGATTTAATTAATGTAGAGGATCCTCAGTTAAAAGTTATGATGCCATACTATAAAGAAATAGAAATGCTTGCAGGTAGAAAAGTGGCAAATCTATTTGGTGGTGAAACAATTTATTCATTAGATACAAAAACACAAGAGTCTTTTGATTTTGATGAGGATGGAGTTAAATACTTATGTTATGTTGATATATATAATGAAACTAGTGATGAAATAAATATAATAGAAGTAAAAGCAACAACAAGTAATAAGTATTTAGGGCTTGAAGCAGGATATAGAAGTACTGCTAAAGAGAAACATGATAAATTTTCTATCTTTTATAGAGATAGAAGAGGAATATTTCATTTAAAAGAAGATTTAAGTAGTTGGAATATGTCAGAAGAAATGCCAGAAGAAGAATATATAAAAAAGAGAAATAAATTATTAGATAAATATGATTCTTGTGGTAAATATATATATGATATAGCAGTACAAAGAATGATTATAGAAGGGGATTTAAAGGAGCATAATTTTACTAATAAAAAAATAAATTATTATTTAGCAGTATTAAATCATGAGTATATTTTTGATGGAACATATGAAAAGGGAAAAAGAGTATATACAGATGATATTATTAATATATTTGATTTTACAAATATAACTAAAGAATTTCAAGAAAGAGTTTTTTTTGATAAAAAAGAGATTATTTCATTTTTAAAAGATATGGACGCATCTCCTTGTAAAATTGGTGAATTTTGTGAGTATAAAAGACAAAGTAAATGTAAATATTGTAAGGTATGTATGAAACATATACCAAAGTATAATTCTTCACTTAACTACATGAATAATGGTTTTGGTTTTAAAGATGAATCTGGTTATGTTCATAAGGGATTAGATTTAATAAATGAGGGATATATTAATATGCTTGATATACCTGAATCTTGGATAAAAAATCCAAATCATTTTATTCAAAGAGACGCTCTTATATCTAATGAACCATATATTAATAAGGAAAAGATTAAACTTGCTTTAAATAATTTAAAATATCCAATATATCATTTAGATTTTGAAACATTTCCATGTCCACTTCCTAGATTTAAAGGAGAAAAATGTTATATTCAATCACCATTTCAATTTTCTTTGCATATTGAAAGAACACCAGGTGTATGTGATAAAGAAAAAGATCATTTTGAATTTTTATCAAGTGATCCATCTAAAGATGAAAGATATGAGCTTGCTAAAAAATTATGTGAGTATATTGAACCTGATGGAACTCTTTTTGCGCAAAATGTTCCTTTTGAAAAAGGTAGAATCAAAGAACTAGCAGAAATATTTCCTGAATTTCATGATAAACTTCTTGCTATAAGAGAAACTGGTTCAGATTTATTGTATATAGTAAAGGGGAGTACTGAATTTTATAAACAAATGAATTATGATGATGTTGAAGCAAAAAAAGTTAATTATTATCATAAGAATTTATCTGGCTCTTATTCAATAAAAAAAACACTACCTGTATTTAGTGATTTAAAATACGATGACTTGGATGTTAAAAATGGTACACAAGCACTTGTAACTTATGCCATGTTTGATATGATGACAAAAGAAGAAAAAGAATTTAAATATAATTCTTTATTAGAATATTGTAAACAAGATACATGGGCAATGGTTGTAATTTTAGATAAAATAAGAGAGTTAGTAAAATAAATAATTGTAAACTTATGTCTAATATATTGAAACAAATTTAAATATGTAATATGCTTATAATAGAGGTGAGTAATATGATATATCCTTCAATAGATAAACTACTTACAATAGTTGATTCTAAGTATGCTTTAGTACATGTTGCGTCAAGAAGAGCAAGACAAATGCAGGAAGATGACTTTTATCAAATGAGAGAAAGAGATTATAAATGCAAAAAAAACATTGGTAGAGCATTAGAAGAGATAGAAAGAGGCTTAATACATATTAAATAGTATTAGCCTTTTTATTTTAAAGGAGGCAAAATGAAAATAATTAAATATAGAAAAATTAGTTCTAATAAATATAAAATATATTTTGATAATGATACTATTGTATTATATGAAAATGTAATATTAAAACATAATTTATTATTAAAAAAAGAAATAGATGAAAGTGATTTAATGGAAATTAATGAGGATAATTTTAGAGAATCTATTTATGATACTGCTTTAAAATTTATAGGTATTAGAGTAAGATCTAAAAAAGAAATAATAGATTATTTATTAAAAAAGAAATATGAATTAAATGATATTAATGAAGTAATAATTAAATTAGAAAATGATAATTTGATTGATGATAATTATTTTTGTAAATGTTTTGTTAATGATAAAATAAATTTATCAAATTATGGAATAGATAAAATTAGAAATGAATTATTAAAATATGAAATAGATGATAATATTATTAATGATAAATTAAATAATATAGATGAAAGTATTTTTAAAGATAAATTAAATAAAATAATTGATAAAGAAATAAAAATAAATAATAAATTACCAATAAATAAGTTAAAGAATAAAGTAATAAATAAATGTATAAATTTAGGTTATAATATTGAAGATATAAATGAATTATTGAGTAATTTTAAATTAAATTCAAATAGTGATATTAATAAAGACTATACTAAAATATATAACAAATATAAAAATAAATATGATGAATATAAGTTAAATAGTGTTATTAAATCAAAATTATATCAAAAAGGATATTCAATGGAAGAAATAAGTAAAATTGTATAATGTTTTTTTCTTATATTATAGAAATTTCTTTTTATTCTTGATAAAATATTAATTGTGGTGAGTTATGAATAAAATTAAGGTAATGGATGAAATACTTGCTAATAAAATTGCAGCAGGTGAGGTAATTGAAAGATGTGTTTCAATTGTAAAGGAATTAGTAGAAAATAGTATTGATGCAGGTAGTAATAAAATTAAAATAGATTTAATTGATAGTGGTGTTAGTGAAATTAAAATAACTGATGATGGCTGTGGTATGGAAGAAGAGGATGCTTTAATTTGTTTTCAAAGACATGCAACTAGTAAATTATTAAAAGAAAGTGATTTGTTTTCTATTTCTTCATTAGGTTTTAGAGGTGAAGCTCTTCCTTCTATATCTTCTGTTAGTGAAGTATCTTTAAAAACAAGTACAGGTGGTATTGGTACTCATATTATAATTAAAGGTGGTAAGGTAATTTCTAAAGGAAAAAGTGATTCAAGAAAGGGTACTGAGATAATAGTTAGAAAATTATTTTATAATACTCCTGCAAGACTTAAGCATTTAAGTAGTTTGTATACAGAACTTTCTCATATTACTGATTTTATTAATAAGATAGCGTTATCTTATCCATCTATTTCTTTTGTACTTACAAATGATTCAAAGGTATTATTAAATACTGATGGAAAGGGTAATTTACTTAAGGTAATTAATAGTATTTATGGAATAGATATTACTAAAAAAATGATTGAAATAAGAAATAGTGATGAAGAATATGAAATAAGTGGATATATAAGTATGCCTGAAGTTAATAAAAGTAATAGAAATCATATTACTACAATTGTTAATGGAAGAATAGTTAAAAATGCTGAAATAAATAAATGTATAAATGATAGTTATCATACATATAAACCAGAAGATAGATATCCAGTAGTGGTGCTTAATATAGGTGTTGATACATCTTTAGTGGATGTTAATATACATCCGACTAAACAAGATATAAAGTTTAGTAAAATAGATGAATTAAAAGAATTAATCAGCATAACAATAAAAAATGCTTTAAATGAAAAAAGATTAATACCTAAAATAGAGGTTAAAAATTATGTTCCTACTATTAATAAAGTTATAATAGAAGAAAAAGAAGAAGAAATAGAAAAAATAGAAGAAAAAAAATATGAGGAAATATCTCTTGATCTTGATTATATTAAAGAAGAAACCACTAATTATCAAGAGGAAGTTATAGAAGAAAAAATACCTATGATTTATCCTGTTGGTCTTGTAAAAGGTACTTATATTGTTTGTCAAAATGAACTTGGAATGTACTTAATAGATCAACATGCCGCTAATGAAAGAATTAATTATGAGTATTATTATTATGCATTAAATAATAGTTCTGATGAAATATCTTTATTAATACCTATTACTATAGAACTTACTAGTAATGAATATATTATTATAAAAGAAAACTTTGATTTATTAAGAAGTATGCATTTTGACATAGAAGAATTTGGTATAAATACTATAATAATAAGAAGTCATCCTGTATGGCTTCCTACTGGTAATGAAGAGGTTGCAATAAGAAAAATACTTGAATTAGTTGTTATAAAAGAAAAGAATTTTGATAGATGCAAATTCAATGATAGAGTGGCAATGACTGTAAGTTGTAAGGCAAGTATTAAAGCAAATGATAATATAAGTATTGATGAGATGGAAGTACTTGTTAATAGATTAAGAAATTGTAAAAATCCATATACATGTCCACATGGAAGACCTACAGTTATATTTTATTCAAATTATGAATTAGAAAAATTATTTAAGAGGGCGATGTAATGATAATAGTTATAATTGGACCAACAGGTGTTGGTAAAACTAAATTAAGTTTAACTTTAGCAAAGAAATATAATGCACAAATAATTAATGCGGACGCAATGCAAATATATAAAGAAATGAATATAGGCACTGCTAAAATAATGGATACAGAGGGTATTAAACATCATTTATTAAGTATTAAAAGTGTAAATGATACTTATTCTGTATGTGAATATCAAAAAGATGCAAGAAATATTTTAGATAAATTACTAAAAGAAGATAAAAATGTAATTATAGTTGGTGGTACAGGACTATATATAAAAGCTCTTTTATATGATTATAGATTTAATTATGAAGAAATAAAAGAAGATTATGATAATTTATCTAATGAAGAAATATTAAAAGAAATTAATAAAATAAATAAAACAAATATACATGTTAATAATAGAAAAAGACTTATAAGAGAATTAAATAGATTAAAAAATAATAGTAATATTGAAAGTAATGGAGATAAATTGTTATATGATAATGTATATTTTATAGGTCTTACTATTGATAGAAGTAATTTATATAAAAGAATAAATGATAGAGTAGATGAAATGATAGATGAAGGACTTATTGAGGAAGTAAAAGAATTGTATGATAAGAGCATTCGTACAATACCTATTAATACAGCAATTGGTTATAAAGAGTTATATAAATATTTTGATAAAGAAATAACTAAAGAAGAAGCAATAGAATTAATAAAAAGAAATTCAAGAAGATATGCAAAAAGACAATATACTTGGATTAATAATAAGATGAATGTTAAATGGTTTGATGTTTGTTTTGATAACTTTTTAGATACAATTAATAAAGTAGAAGATTATATAGAAAATAAATAAAAAATATTTAGCTTATAAAGTTAAATATTTTTTTGTTAAAATCATGTTTATTCTCTTCTTTATCTTTTTCAAATTCTTCTATTTCTTTATTTGTTTTTAAAAAATAATCATGAGATAATGTATCTTTATTTAAATCAAGTTTATTAATAGGATCATCCCATGTAGTATCTAAATGTAACCATTTATTATCTATATATACTAAATTCCATATATGTTTTTCATTAGATATTCTAACATTTGGAATATTTATTCTATCTAATAATAAACTTGCAGTATCAGTATAGCCATTACAAGTAGCTTTTTTATTAAATAATACTCCAATTGCAGTAGAAGAAGAAGTATTTTTCTTATTTTCATCTTCTATATTATATTTAGTATTATTAATTATATAATCATGTATAGCAAGAACCTTTTCATAATCACTAGTAGAATTTAAATATAAATCTTTTTCAATTTCATCTAACTTATTATTTATAATATTTACCTCATCATTACTATAAACTTTATTTATAGATATAGTTATCTTACCACTTGTTGTATATGTTGTCTTAACACTCTTAAAACTATTATATACATTTACAAAATTATTCATATATGATAATAAATCCTTATTATTATTAATATCTATTACATCTTCTATACAAGTTATATATACAGGATCACAATAAAAAGTAAATTCATTCATACCAGAAGATATTACAGTATAATATATATTAACTAAATCCCCATATGAATCAGCATTAAAATCATCAGTAATATGAACAAAATCAATATTAACATCTTTTCTATACTCATTATTTGATAATGTATCAGGATTTCTTTCATAATATTCTTTAATAGTATTAATTATTTCTTTCTCATTTAAATACCCATATACAAAAACACTTGATGCAAAAAATGTTAAAAGCACTACTAAAAACTTTAATAATTTCATGATATCACCATACTAATTGTATCATATATTTCATAAAAATATGAAAAAAATAAAAAAGTTTACAGTCCAATAAAAAAAGAAGTAATATAATTACTTCGCATTTACTTTTTTCATAAGACGTGATTTTTTTCTAGCAGCAGCATTCTTTGTTAATACACCCTTACTAACAGCAGTATCAATTTTCTTAACAGCGTCATTTACAAGTGTTTTATTTTCTGTATCCTTAACAGCTTTTTTAACTGCAGTTCTCATACTTCCTCTTACTGGAATATTTTCTTCAGTTTGTCTTTTAATAACATTAACACGTTTTTTAGCACTTTTAATATTTGGCATGATTTTCACCTCCGTCATTTAAACAAGATAATTTTATCAAATATATAATAAAAAATCAATGTTTTTATTTAATTATTATTAATAAAAGTTAATTTTCTTTCTTTTTACAAATTAATTAGAACTAATTTACTAATTTTTAATAATATGTTAAAATTAAATAGG
>CAZKUP010000004.1:0-27824 GCA_964555985.1 uncultured Clostridium sp.
CAAATTAATTAGAACTAATTTACTAATTTTTAATAATATGTTAAAATTAAATAGGTGATGATAAGTGGAATATGATTTTAATGGAAAAAAGATAATAGTAAAAGATGTACTTGAAAAGGGAGAATTAGAACAAGATATGCTTAATGAAGATTATGTTATAGAAGAGGAAGAAAATGAACAAGATAGAAAGAATTGAATACTTCTTAAAAAGCATGATGTATGTAAGAGAAAACAGAAATTTCTCATTGTCATGCACAAACGTATATTCATCTTTAATATCATTTGATATAGATAATAAAGATAGAAATGTAGATTTAAGCACAAGTATATTTGATAGATGGATAAATAATTTTAAAGACAAAAAAAATATAGATGTATTTGTTGATCCTAATTGGTCATATTTTTGTCAATTTACTAATAATAAAAAAGAAGTTCTTAATAAAGAAGAACAAATAAAGATTTATATTCCACTTGATAGTAATCATATTGTAAATGGTGTTGAAAGAATATTTTCATTTTTAGCAAGTAAAAACATTTCACACTTATCAAAAGTATCAAAACATATTAGATTTGATGATATAGTTATTAGAGTATCTAATTCATTTGACGCTGAAATTATATCTAATTTTATTAAAAATGATTCATACATTCAAGAAGGATTAATTAAACATAATCCATTTGCTGTAGAAAAAGAATCTATTTCTTATGCATGTGATAAAAACATATCTTATAATTCAATGGTAAGTACTTTAGTGGCTAATTATATTAATTATTCATATGATTTAAAGAAAGATGTAAATATTGAATCATTTAAAAAATATATAGAAATGTTTTATATAGATGTATTTACTAATCATAATTATCAAAAACTAAGTAATGACTTATTTCATTTTTCTATAAGATTATTAACTAATTATAAAAGAGTAATAGAATTAATATATAATAATTTAAGCCCTAATTATACATATGGTGATTATTTAGAATTTTTTGAAAAAAATACTAAAGATTACCATAGAAAATCTGAATTAAAGAAAAAAGAAGAAACACAAGGTTCTTATGATGAAATTACTTTATTAAAAAGGTCTTTAATAGAATTTGGTAAAAAGAAAAAAGAAGATGGTACTAGAGTATATTCATATAAAGATACTATTTTACAAATATATGAATATTTTAAAACAAATGATCCAATATATATTACTAAAAGTGGTGGTATTAGATATGATATGGTTAAATGTAATTATAGAGATATTTTAATTGAATATATGAGTTCTAATAATCTTGAATTTAATGATGTAATATTAAAAGCTAAAAAAAGTATCTTAGATGATGCAATTAATAGTCTAAGAGAAAAATATGGAAATGAATATGATGTTAGTTATGCAATAAAAAGATTATTAATACTACATGATTATTCTGGATTTACAAATTATAATAATGCAAGAGATAATCTAATATGTGGAGTAAGTATACAAGATGTAAAAGAAATAATTACAAAAGAATTGGGTATTAATTATGAGTTATTTTCTTCAACAGACAGAGATGTTTTAATTGAAGCATATCTTAATAATGATGAAAAAAATATAGCCGTTAAAATTGACTTAGGTTATAATTTATGATAATATTTAAATAGGGAAGTGATAAGATGGATGACATTTATTTAAATTTAGCAATTGAGTTATTTGAAAAGGGAACATGGACTAAAGATGTTTTTATTAAAAGAGTTACATTATATGCAAATGAGAAAGGAATGGATATGAATTCTATTAATGATATGATTGATAGAGTTACTAAACCAAAAGATTTTTCAGTGGATGAAAAAAGAGATATTTTATCTAAAATAACTATTGTTGGAAATGAATTAAAATATGGTGATGCTGCTAGATTAATGGATGATGGTGATGTAGTAAGATTTTTTGAAATGGAACAAAATTCTTTAGGAATAGATAAGTTAACTAAATTATTAGAAAATAATACAAAAGAAATAAGAGAGGATAATAATATTATAGAAGAAGTTAAACCTGAAGAAAAAAAACCATCTAAAATAATTATAAATAAAAAAGATATAAGAGTAGTAAAATCTCCTTCTAAGAAAGAAGAAGTAGTGATAGATTTAAATACTCCTGTTTCTGCTCTTGAAGATGAAACAAAAGTAGAACTTGTTTTAAATACTATAGAAGAAAAGAAAGAACCTGTTTTAGATTTATCAAGTGTATTTCATGTTCCAGAATCTATTGTAGAAGAACCTAAAGTATTAAATAATTTAAGTGTAGAAGATATTGTTAATAATAAGTATAGTTTAGGAGATTTACTAGGAAAGACATCTGATGATTTAGATAAGTATTTAGATGAGTTAGCTAAAAATATTGAAGAAAAGGATGTTGTTAGAGTTTCTAAGGCATTTGAAGATAGAATTGGCGTTGCTTATGCTAAAAAGTTTAATGAGAGATGGAATAAAGTACATACATTAGATAACTTAGAAGAAAAAACAGTTTCAAAAGAAGAAGAAATTATTAAAGATGATAGCAGTTTTGTAATTCCTCCTATTAGTCTTGAAGGATTTGATGAGGATTTACCTAAGTCTGAAGAGGAGTTTACAAGAGAAGCTGAAAAAATGAATAAACCTGAAAAAGATAGTAAGGTAAAAGTAGTTGATGTTTCTAAAGAAAGACTTGCTAGATTAAAAACAAATAAGCAAAGAGTAATTAATAGTTTCTTAAAGACAGGTGTTTTAGTCCTAGCATATAGTTTTATGAATCCTTATTTAGCAGTTGGTGCGACTCTTGGTTATATGTATTTCGCAGATGCAATTAGAAGTGGTGATTTTAAGGCAAATAATCCGGTTACAAAGGCATTAAAATGGTCAGTAGAGAAAGTTATGTATTTAGGAAAAGATAAAGAAGAAGAAAGAGGTAAGACTAGATGATTAAAGAAGATACTGTTATAAAATTAGATGATGATAAAGAGTATTATGTATTAGATAGTCTAATGAAAGAAGATAATAACTTTATTATGATAGGTGAAATAGATCCTGTAAAAGATGAAATAACTAAGAATGTAAAAATTATGTATTATGATACTAATAATGGGATTGCAAGAAAAATAACAGATCCATCTTTACTTTATGAACTAGTTACATCTTTTGCTAACAGGCAATTAGAAGGTAAAGAATAAAATAGGATAAAGAGATATTCTTTATCTTTATTTTTGCCTAAAAAAATGGTATCATTATAATTATGATAAGGAGGAAGTATGAGAGGTGTAAGATTAGATTTAAAAAAAGAAATGTCTTTATCAGATGAAATAGTTGATGTATCTGATGTAAATAAAGTATATGTTCCACTTATGAATATGAATATAGAGTGTGAATGTACTGTTAAAAAGGGTAAAAAGGTAAAAAAGGGTTCAGTCATTGGTATTAGAAAAGATATTGATTTCCCAATTGTATCTCCTGTTAGTGGATGCGTTTGTGATATTAAAACATGTACTTATATAAATGGTGAAACTGTTCCATGCGTAGTAATAGAAAATGATAAGAAAGAAACTTCTTTGTCAAAAAAGAAAGTAGATGATATTACAAAGTACACTAAAGAGGAATTTATTGAATTATTAAGAAAATGTTCTGTAGTAGGTATGGGTGGTAGTGGTTTTCCAACTTTCTTAAAATATAAATATGATTTAAATACACTTATAGTAAATGCTGTTGAGTGTGAACCATATCTTACTAGTGATGCACTTGTATCTAAATTAAAAAGTGATATTATACTAGAAACTATAGATGCTATAATGAAAATTAATAATATATCAAAAAGTTATATTGTTTGTAAAAAAGATAATGATTTTGTAATAAATGCATTTGAAAATATATCTAAATATGAAAATATAGAATTAAAATTAGTTAAAAATATTTATCCAATGGGATGGGAAAGATATGTTATAAAAAATACATTAAATATAGAATATGAAAATTATCCTAGTGAAAAAGGTATAGTTGTTAATAATGTTTCTACTATATTTGCTATATATAAATCTCTTAAATATAATAGATGTATTTCTAAAAGAATAGTTACTGTTTCTGGAGAAGGATTTACATCTCCTATAAATATTCTTGCAAGAATTGGTTCAAAGATGAGTAATAATGTAAAAAAAATAGGTAAATATAAGGGAATGGAATTAAAATTTATTGCAGGTGGTCCGATGATGGGTGAATCTTGTGAATCTGATAATTTAGTTGTTACACAAAATTTGTCTGGTTGTGTTGTATTAGAAAAAGAAGATGAAGAAATAAATGAGTGTATGAATTGTGGTAGATGTATTAATGTTTGCCCTGCTAGATTATGTCCTGTATTTATTTTAAATAATATTAATAATATAGATAAATTAAAGTCATTACATCCTGAAAAATGTATTGAATGTGGACTATGTTCATATATATGTCCTTCTAAAATTGGACTTAGAGAAGGAGTAAAATTTGCTAAAAAGAAGGTGAAAAAGTGAAATTTTTTAAAGAAAAAGGACCTCATATTAAAGATGAGGATACAACTAGTAAAATAATGACAAGACTTTTAATAGCTCTTGCTCCTATAGTAGCATTTGTTATATTTAAAAATTCAATATTAGTTTATTATTATACAAATGCAAGTGTATTAGAAAGTATTCATCCAATATTAATGATTTTAGTATCTATATTAACTTCATTTATATCAGAATTATTATATTTTAAATTATTACTTAAAAAGACATTTAAAGAATCATTTTACGAAATAAATAGATCATTTACAATAATACCAGGACTTCTTCTATCTTTAGTACTTCCTCCTAATATACCTCTTTGGTTAGTATGTTTTGGTTCAGCATTTGCAACAATATTTGGAAAAATGATATATGGAGGATTTGGACAAAATATATTTAATCCCGCACTTATTGGATATTTATTTATAAGTGCATCATATTCATCAAAAATGGGTAGTTATCTTAATTTATATGAATTAGATGCAATATCTACTGCTACACCTCTTACTAATTTATCTAGTTTAAATTATTATGGAACTTATGATACAATTGTAGGAAGTTATGGAACACTTTTTAACTTCTTTAGTGGTATGATACCAGGTGCATTAGGTGAAACATGTAAATTACTAATAATTATTGCTTTTATCTATTTAGCATTAACTAAAACAATTAAATATTTAATACCTGTTATGTATATTCTAACAGTATTTATAATGACATATTTTATAGGTAATATTGCAGGTCTTGATATATGGTATCCATTATTTCATATATTAAGTGGAGGACTTTTATTTGGTGCGGTCTTTATGGCGACAGACCCAGTTACTAGTCCAGCAACAAAAATAGGACAAATTTTTTATGGAATATCTTTAGGTATTCTAACAGTAGTACTTAGATTTAAAACTAGTTATCCGGAAGGAGTTATGACAAGTATTTTATTTATGAATATGCTTGTGCCTTTGTTTGATAAGATTGGACTATATTTTAAGTATAATATAAAAAGAATATGGATTATTTTACTTATATTCTCATCTTTAATAACTATTCTTATATTTAATATAGGAGCTTGTGTTAATAGTTCTAAAGAAGGCTCTAATAAGATAGAAGCTTCTGATAAAGTTAAAATATTAGAGAAAAAAGAAGAAAATAATAAAACAATTTATACAGTAACATCTAAAGGATGGGGACTTGTAAAAGCAACTGTAGAAGTTGTTAATAAAGAAATAAAATCAATTATAATAACAGATAGTAGTGGTGAAACACAATGGAGTGAAATAGAAAAAAATAATTATATTTATGAAGCAATAATTAATCAAAATGATATAGATAATTTAGATGCAGTAAGTGGAAGTACAATATCTTCTAATGCTATTAAAAATATAATTAGAAAAATATTAAGTGAGGTAGAAAATGAAGGATAATATTAAATCAATAATTGTGCTTACTTTAACAGGCTTTATATGTGCATTAATTATTTACTTAGTTAGGAGTTATGTATGAAAAAGATATTTAATTATTTATTTAAAGAAAATCCAGTATTTGTACTTGTACTTGGATTGTGCTCTGTTCTTGCAGTTACAACTACATTTGAAAAGTCATATATGATGGGACTAGTAGTACTTATTATTCTCACTATTTCTAATACTATTGTTTCTATTTTAAGAAAACTCGTAAATGATGAAGTAAGAATACCAGTTTATATAATTATTATTTCAACATTAGTAACAATAATAGAAATTATTTTAAGTAGATATAGTAAACCATTATATGATGCTTTTGGTATATATTTACCACTTATAGTAGTTAATTGTATAATTTTAGGAAGAGCACTTTCATTTGCATCTAAAAATAAAGTATTTAATAGTATTAAAGATGGATTAAAAGAAGGATTAGGTTATTTAATAGCAATATCTATAATTGGACTTATTAGAGAATTACTTGGTAGTGGTACAATTACCATAATGAATGATATATCAAGTATAACTGGATATAGATTTATAGTACAAGTATTTAATAATGATATATTACCAAATAAATTATTTATTACAAGTGGTGGAGCATTTATTCTATTAGGAATAATTATTGCTATAGTAAATTCATTTAAAAGAGGTGAAGAATAATGGAATTATTTAGTTTATTTATTACATCATTAATTACAGAAAATGTAGTACTTATGAAATTTTTAGGAATATGTTCCTTCTTAGGTAGTTCTAATAAAGAAAAGAATGCATTAGGAATTGGATTAAGTGTAACATTTGTAGTAGTTATTTCTACAATATTAACGTATTTTATAAATAAATATATACTTATTCCTACAAATTCAACATATCTACAAACTATTACATTTATACTTGTTATTGCATGTTTTGTACAAATTACAGAATTAATAATAAAAAGATACTTTAAAGACCTTTATAAATCTCTTGGAATATATTTACCACTAATTACTACAAATTGTGCAGTATTTGGAATAATACTTACAAATATAAAACAAGAATATGATTTAATTACATCTATTACTTATGCACTTGCATCATCTTTAGGCTTTGTACTTGTAATATATATATTCTCTCTACTAAGAGAAAAAATAGAAAATAATGATATATTAAAGAGTGTTAAAGGTATTCCTATCGCACTTATTACTGCAGGAATAATGTCTTTAATATTTACACGTTTAGCATGAGTATTTTATTAATCATCATTCTTTCTATAAGTACAATATTACTTTATAAAGTAAATAAAAATTGTAATTGCAAAAGTTGTAATAACTGTAATAAAATAAATAAATAGGTTATTAATAATAATCTATTTTTATATAAAAAGAAGACAAAATATAAAATATTTGATAAAATAAAAAAGAGGTGAAATAATGATAGGTATAATCTATTTTACAATAATTACATTTATATTATCTATTTTAATAGTATTATTAAATACATTACTTTTTAAAAGAAAAACAAAAGTTGATAGAGTACTAGAACTACTTCCTGGATATAATTGTGGAGCATGTGGTTTTGGAAGTTGTAGTGGTATGGCAGAGTGTATTTTAAAAGATAGAAGTGCGATGGATAAATGTAGATTAATAAAAAATAAGGAAGAAATTATAAAATTATTGGAGGAAAAATGAAATATTATAATAAAAGTAATAATATTATTGTAATAATTGTTGCAATATTTTTACTTCTTACATCTTATTTAATATATCATTTTTATTTTAAAGATTTTGGTGAATATAATAAACAAGAAGAAAAAGAAAGTATATATATAGATGTAAAAGATGAAAAAATTTTAAATGATATATTAACAACAATTAAAGATAATAATTTAATAGATATTGCTAAGTTAGAAAAAGATTATGAAAGTATAAATGCATTAGATAATACTAATAAATTAAATCTAATATATAAAGTATTTAATAATAAGAGTGAATTTACTATTGATGAAATAAATAGTTATTTAAATAATTCTTTTTTAGGAACAATATATTATGATAATATGGATATATATTGTGACAATAATATTATTTATAAATTTGAAGATAATAAGTATATTTATAATGAAGAAAATAACTGTAATAATAAAATAGATTATACTTATAAAGTTATATCTTTAAAAAAGAAAAGTAATACTTATGTAATTACTTTAACATATTTATGGAGTAATTTAGAAGATTATTATTATACATATAAAGATTTATTAAATAATAATTACTCAATTAAAAAAGAAGAAGATTACTTGGAAAATAATTATAATAATATTAAGAATTATGTTCATGAATATACATATATATTTGAAAAAAAATATGATAAATATTTATTAAGTGGATTTAAGTATAAATAAATCCATTTTTATTAAAAAAATAACGAACATTTGTTTACAAAATAATAATTTAATGATATACTTTATTTGTGGTATAATTGAAGTGGTGGTGATTTTATGTATTCATATATTAAAGGTATTATAGTTGAAGTAATGCCTAATTATATTGTTATAGATAATAATAATATTGGTTATAGAATTTTTGTTCCAAATCCATATTATTATAAAGAAAATGAGGAGTATAAGATATATATTTATGAACATATTAGAGAAGATGAACATTCTTTATATGGATTTAAAGATATAGAAGAAAGAGATTTGTTCTTAAAACTTATTGATGTAAAGGGACTTGGTCCTAAAATGACACTTCCAATTCTTGCTAGTGGTTCTATATCTGGAATAGTTGATGCGATTAATAGAGAAAATATATTATATTTAAAGAAGTTTCCTAAAATTGGGGATAAGGTTGCTAAGCAAATTATTCTTGATTTAAAGGGGAAGGTTAGTTGTAGTGAGGAGGATATTGTTAATGATGATAATGATGATGTCATTTTAGCTCTTGTTTCTCTTGGTTATAATAAAGCTGATATTAATAAGGTATTGCCTAAGATTCAAAGTGATAGTGTTGAAAATATGATTAAAGAGGCACTTAAATTATTATTAAAATAGGGAGGTTGTATGGAAGAGAGTGTTTTTACAAAAAGGGAATTAGAGGAAGATAAATTTGAGGAGTCAATTAGACCTGATTCTATTGATGAATATATTGGTCAAAGTGAGGTTAAGGAAAATTTAAAGGTGTTTATTGAAGCTGCTAAAATGAGGGGTGAAACACTTGATCATGTTCTTTTATATGGGCCACCTGGCCTTGGTAAAACAACTTTAGCGTGTATTATTGCTAATGAACTTGAGAAAAATATTAAAACAGCGAGTGGACCTTCTATAGAAAAAAGCGGTGATCTTGCTGCAATTCTTTCTACTTTAGAGCCAGGAGATGTTCTTTTTATTGATGAAATTCATAGAATGCCAAGATATATTGAGGAAATATTATATCCTGCAATGGAAGATTTTACATTGGACATAATTGTTGGTTCTGAAGGAAATAGTAGAAATATTAAGATTGATTTACCTCCATTTACATTAGTTGGTGCGACAACAAGAGTAGGAGATTTAACTTCTCCATTAAGAGATAGATTTGGTATAATATCTAAACTTAATTATTATACAATTGATGAGTTAAAGGAAATTGTAAAAAGAACAGGAAGAGTACTAGATGTATCAATTGATGAAGATGCAGCAATTGAACTTGCTAAAAGAAGCAGAGGAACACCTAGAATTGCAAATAGGCTTTTTAAAAGAACAAGAGATTTTGCTCTTGTAATGGGTAATGGTAATATTGATTTGAATATAACTAAAGTTGCACTTTCTCGTTTAGGAGTAGATGAAATGGGACTTGATGAGGTTGACATATCTTTATTAAAAGCTATAATATATAAATTTAGTGGTGGCCCTGTTGGAATTGAAGCATTAAGTGCATCTATTGGTGAAGAGGTTTCTACTATTGAGGATGTGTATGAACCATATTTATTACAAATGGGTTATTTAAAAAGAACTAGTAGAGGAAGAGTAGTTACAAAAGAAGCTTATGATCATTTAAAAATAGAACACCAAGAAGAATTATTATAGGAGGATATATGAAAACAGATGATTTTGATTATTATTTACCAGAAGAGTTGATTGCTCAAGTACCTATTTTAAAAAGAGATGCATCTAAGTTAATGATTTTAGATAAGAAAACAGGTGAGGTTATTCATAAACATTTTTCTGATATTATTGATTATTTAAATAAAGATGATGTTTTAGTTTTAAATGATTCAAAAGTAATACCTGCAAGAATAATAGGTGTAAAAGAGGAAACTAATGCAGTTATTGAAATATTAATGCTTAAAAATATTAAAGAAGATGAATGGGAATGTTTGTGTAAGCCTGCAAAAAGAATTAAAGTAGGTACAGTTTTAAAATTTAGTGATAAGTTAAAGTGTGTTTGTACAGGAGCTTTTGAAGAGGGAATTAGAATTTTTAAGTTTATATATGATGGAATATTTATGGAAATATTAGATGAGTTAGGAGAAATGCCTCTTCCTCCTTATATACATGAGAAATTAAAGGATAAAGATAGATATCAAACTGTATATGCTAAAAATTTAGGTAGTGCAGCTGCGCCAACTGCTGGACTTCATTTTACAACAGAATTATTAGATAAAATAAAGCTTAAAGGTATTAAAATAGTATTTGTAACTCTTCATGTTGGCCTTGGAACATTTAGACCTGTTAATGTAGAAAATGTTAATGAACATAAGATGCATAGTGAATATTATGAAATGAGTGAAGAGGTAGCAAATATACTTAATACGGCGAAAGAAAATGGTAATAAAATTATTAGTGTTGGTACAACTTCAACAAGAGTATTAGAAACAGTTTATACAAAATATAATACTTTTAAAGAATGCTCTGGATTTACTGATATATTTATTTATCCAGGATATCGCTTTAAGGCAGTTAATTCGCTTATTACTAATTTTCATTTACCTAAGTCAACTCTTATTATGTTAGTAAGTGCTCTTGCTGGTAAAGAAAATATTATGAATGCGTATAATATTGCTGTTAAGAATAAATATAGATTTTTCTCATTTGGAGATGCAATGTTTATAAAGGAGTAGGTATGGAAATATTTAAAGTTATAAAAAATGATGAAAAAACAAATGCAAGATGTGGAGAGATTACATTAAGAGGAAAAAGTTATAAAACACCAATGTTTATGCCAGTAGGCACACAAGCAACAGTTAAGGGAATGACTCCTGAAATGGTTAAAGAATGTGGTTCTGCAATTATTTTAGCAAATACATATCATTTGTGGGAGCGTCCAGGAGAAGATATTGTTAAAAATGCAGGTGGACTACATAAATTTATGAATTATGATGGTCCAATGCTTACTGATAGTGGTGGTTTTCAAGTATTTTCTTTAGCAAAACCTAAAGATATAAAAGAAGAAGGAGTGTATTTTAAAAGTACAATTGATGGAAAAAAATTATTTTTATCTCCTGAAAAGTCTATTGAAATACAAGAAAAACTAGGTGCAGATATAATTATTAGTTTTGATGAGTGTCCACCTTATCCGGCAACTTATGAGTATATGAAAAATAGTATTGAAAGAACGCTTAGATGGGCAAAAAGAGGAAAAGATGTACATAAAACTAGTCAATTATTATTTGGCGTTGTGCAGGGTGGTGAATTTCCTGATTTAAGAGAGTATAGTGCGAAAGAAATGATTAAATTAGATTTTCCAGGTTATACAATTGGAGGTACTTCAGTAGGTGAACCTAAGGATGTAATGTATAAAATGATTAGTGATACAACTAAACATTTACCAATTAATAAACCAAGATATTTAATGGGTGTTGGTGATCCAATAGATATAATTGAGGGTGTTATAAGAGGTGTTGATATGTTTGATTGTGTTCTTCCAACAAGAATTGCAAGACATGGAAATGCTTTTACAAGACATGGAAAAATGAATTTAAAGAACGCTAAATATAAAGAAGATTATCTTCATATAGAAGATGATTGTGATTGTTATACATGCAAGCACTATTCAAGAAGTTATATAAGACATTTACTTATGTGTGATGAAATGCTTGCAGGTACTCTTCTTTCAATACATAATATTCGTTTTTTAATTAAATTAACAGAAGATATAAGATGTCATATAGAAGATAATACTTTATTAGAATTTAGAGATGAGTTTATAAATAATTATAAGAGGAAAAAAATATGAAATGTAGTAATTGTGGCCAAGAAATGATTGATGTTAAAGATTATTGTGTAAGATGTGGTGCTAAAGTAAAGAATAATACTCGTTCTTTATCGTTTAAATCACTTATGATTATATTCTTATTAGTAATTTTTATAAGTGTAGTAGCGTGTTATTTAATTATTAATTATAATACTGATAAAGAAATTGAACCATTTTTAAATAATACTAATCAAAAAACAGGTAATTAAACCTGTTTTTATTCATATATATCTTTATATTTTTCAACTGTTTCTTTAGTGTTAATCTTATAAACACACATATTTTTTTCTTTTCTTTTATCATAATATTCTCTAAAAAGAATACCTCCAACAGATGTAATAGATTTAATTGATGCAGTATCTTCTTTTTCACAAGCAATAAATAATTCTTCCATTTTATCACAAATACATTCTTTTATAGTTGCATATATTAATCCTTTAGAGTAACCTTTATTTCTTTCTAATGGTCTAATTGAAAAAGAAACATCTCCTCTTCTTTCTCTAATTCTTTTTGTACTCCTAAAATTATAAGTAACTATTCCAATTATTTTATCATCGCTTTTTCTTGTAGCATAATAAGTTTTAGAAGGAATCTTTTTATCACAATTTCTAACTAAACTAATTAACCATGATTCAAGTTTTTCAGTGTACTTTTCCATATTCGCACCACCAATAACTTCACAAGAATTATCAATGTATTCCATTAGAAAATCAAACGCATCATTATATCTATATATTGTTGGTATTTCTGTTATAATTTTCTCCATAATTCTACTCCTTACACTTATTTATTATAGCATACTTTATAAAAAAGTTAATAATAAATTAACATTTGTTAATAATATTAATGGTGAAAATATGAAAAATAGCGATTTAATGATAGAAGCAGTGGATATAAAAGAAGAAGGAATTATAACTGATATAAAAAAAAGAAGTCATTTTACTACAACAAGTATAGAAGTTAAAGATAAAAATATTGGTGAAGTAGGTAAATATATAACTATTGAATTTGATGATATAGAAAATAAATCAATAAGAAAAGAAGTAATATTACAAATAAAAGAATTACTTAAAGAAAATAATATTACAGAATATAATAGTATTCTTGTTGTTGGACTTGGAAATGAAAGAAGCACTCCTGATTCACTTGGGCCTTTAGTTATTGAAAATATTATTGTAACTAGGCATTTAGAAGTTTTAGGGCTTAATTCAAATAGAATAGTAAGTGCGATAAAACCAGGTGTTATGGGTGAAACTGGTATTGAAACTAAAGATATTATAAAAGGTGTAGTAGATAATATTCATCCTGATTGTTTAATAGTTATTGATTCATTAAAAAGTGGTTCAATAAAAAGACTTAATAAAACTATACAATTAACAGATACAGGTATACATCCAGGTAGTGGTGTTCTTAATAAAAGAGAAAAACTTGATAAAAGTTCTCTTAGAATACCTGTTATAGCAATAGGAGTACCCACTGTATGCGACATTAAGACTATTATAAATGAAAGTGTTGAAATAAAAGATGATAGTAATATTCCAGATATGATTATAACTCCAAAAGAAATAGATTTTGTTGTAGATAAAATGAGTGATTTAATAAGTATTTGTATAAATAATGCTTTATATGATTTAAAGTGACAAAATAATATAATTTATAGTGATATGTTAATAATGGTGATGATATGAAATTAAAAAAATATTTCTTATTTAAAACTTTATTAACATTTTTATTTATGTTAATAGTATTTATAACTACTATTTGTTACCTATATAATACAATTAATATTAATAAAGATGATTATTTTAAGTTATTACTAACTGATACTTATGGTTATAATTTTTATATTAAAATAGTAGAAATTATTAATGAATATTTAAATCCTTTTAATATTATAGAACTTAATGAAGTAGAGGTAAATTCATTTAATTTATCTAATGAATATGTAGACTATCCTTTAATATATATAATAAATAGTAATCAAGAAAGTGTTTATAAAGAAGAATATAATATAACTCCAACTGTGCTATATACATCTTATTTTTTAAGTAATAAATTAAATGAATTTAATATAAATACTATATTTGAAGAAAATAAAATAAATAATAAAGAAGAATATAATTTATATATAAATGAAAAAAAAGAAACTTATAAATCATTAAAATATATATTTAATATTAATATAAATAATAACAAAAAGAATATAATTAATTGTGATAAAAGATATGCAGTAATAAATATGTATGTAAGTGACAAAAATATTGAATTAATAAGTAAAGTAAGTTCTAATTTAAATAAAATGTGCTTTGGTATAAGTAAAATATATGTAGATTATGAATATGATGATGTGATAAATATTGATTTTGGTGGAATAAATAATTCTATGAAGGAAGTTGTTAATAGTGTTAATCTTTTTTCATATGTACTTAAAGAGGTGATATAGTGGACATAGAGAGATTTTTAAAAATAACTTTTATTTTTCTTTTTATAATATTTATAACAATATATGTTATAAATAAAGATAGTTATTATAATTATGATTTGCATAAGAAAGTAGAACTAACTAATGAACAAATAGAAAAATTTGAAAATGATATTAAAAATAATGAAAATATAGATGTTAATGATTATTTAGGTAATAGTGTTAAAGATTATTCTAATAGTGTATCTGATTTAAGTCTTTCATTTTCAAATTTTACAAGTAGATATGTAAAAAAAGGTATAAAAGGAGTACTTAATATAATAGTAGGTTTAATGAGTTAATAATTCTTGAAAAATATATATTCAAATGGTATTATTAATATTGGTGAAGATATGAATAAATTTGATTTAAATTATAAAGACAATTTATATAATATAAATATTTATAGTAAAAAGAATATATTAGATAATGAAATAAATATATTTAGTATTACTAAAAATTACTCATTTAATTTGGGTAATTTTTATACTGATTCAAATGTTACAAAAAATTTAGTTATTAAGTTATTAAATAATATAGATAAAGTTATATTTAAAGATAATAGATGTATTTTAAAAAATAAAAGTATTAAAAAAGAAATTATTAAATCTAATAAGAAAGAAGAAGTATTAGCTCAAATATATAGTGAGTTTTTAAAATTAAAAAAAAATTCAATAGAGTATATTAAATATTCAAGATTTCAAGAACTATATTATTATGGGCATGATATACCTGATACTATTAGATATTTATATTTGAATCATCATAATAAAAAGATATTAGATTATAGTAATTTAGATGAAAAAATAAAGAAATCTTTCGCATATACAGCAATTGATTTAAAAAGCGAGGATGATTATAAATATAATTTAAAGTTAAGAGATGAATTAAATATAAAATTAGATAGTATTAATAAAGAATTGTCTATGCTTAATGATATTATTTTATATATAAAAGAATATGAAGATAAATTAAATACTAATATTAATTTAAATATTAGTATTGAAAATCTTGAGTGTGAATTAAAAAGTATTAGTTTTTTTGATAAAAATAGAAAGAGAGTTAAGAGTGAATTAAGAGATCTAAAAAATAATATTGTAAAGATAGATACTTTGGATATAAGAAGTAATATTTATAATATGTATAAAGAATATGCTTTAGAGTATGATGATAGATTTGGAATACTAGTTATATTTGACAATTTGGAAATAATGGATATACTATCTATTTTGCAGAAGAATTATGTTTTAAAAGAAAAGAGTTGTTCTAAAATAAAAGATAAGATAAATCTTGTTAAAAAAGAATTAGATAGTTATAATATAGAAAGTATTGATATAAGTGATTTGTATGAAAGGTTAGATGTTTAATGGAAGTAACTAAGAGTATTATTAAGAAGTTTAGAAGAAAGATTTGGAGTAAGTTTGTAAAATCTATTAAGGAATATAATTTGATTTGTGAAAATGATAAGATTGCTGTATGTATAAGTGGTGGTAAGGATTCTTTTTTGCTTGCAAAGTGTATGGAGGAGTTAAAAAGACATGGGCAATTTAAGTTTGATTTGGAATATATTTGTATGAATCCTGGATATAAAAAGGAGAATATGGATAAGATATTACAAAATGCTGCTAAGTTAAATATTGATTTAAGGGTATTTGATAGTAATATTTTTGATGTAGTAAAAAATACTTGTGAAGATTCTCCATGTTATTTGTGTGCACGAATGAGAAGAGGGTTCTTATATAGTAAAGCAAAGGAATTAGGTTGTAATAAAATAGCACTTGGACATCATTTTAATGATGTAATAGAAACTAGTTTTTTAAATATTATTTATACAGGTAGAACATCAGGTATGCCTCCAAAATTAAGAAGTGATAATTATTCTGGTATGGAACTTATAAGGCCTCTTTATATGGTAAAAGAAGAAGATATTAAAGCATGGGCTAGATATAATAATTTAGAATTTATAGATTGTGCGTGTCTTATAAGTAGAAAGAAAAATGATTCAAAAAGACAATATGTTAAAAATTTAATAAGTGAATTAGTTAAAGATAATGTAAATGCTGATATTAATATTTTTAGGAGTTTAGAAAATGTTAATATTAATACTCTTAATGGTTATATAAAAGATAATGAAAAAATTACATTTAATGACTTGTATAATAAAAAATAACTTGATATAATTAAATAGTCCTATATATGTGTTATCATAAATCCGATCTAAGCGAATTATAGGGAATCTAAAGTATAGTTGGTGTGAATCTTACCATTAAGTGATTAAGATACCTAAAGATTATATGGGGATGCCCACCTTGATGAATAATCGGGGTTTATCGCTATAACACATATGTAGGATTTTTTTAATTTAATCATTGACAAACATTTGTTTGTATTATATAATCAGAGTGCAGGTGATAATATGTGGCTTAATAGATTAGAAAAAATTCTTTCTATAGAAAAACTTAATGAAATAAAAAATAAATGTGTTTTAATTATTGGTTTAGGTGGTGTTGGAGGAATGGCACTTGAATCTATTGTTAGAAGTGGTGTTGAAAACCTAATTATTGTTGATAAAGATGTTGTTGATGAAACAAATTTAAATAGACAAATACTTAGTTTAAGAAGTAATATTGGTGTTAGTAAGGTTATGGTTGCTAAGAAAAGAATTATGGATATAAATCCTCTTTGTAATGTTATTACAATAGATAAATTTATAGATAAAACTAATTATTTAGAACTATTTTCTTATAATATAGATTATGTTATTGATTGTTGTGATACAGTAAGCACTAAAATATTATTAATAGAAGAGTGTTTAAAAAGAAATATAAAGATAATTAGTTGTATGGGTACTGGTAATAAGTTTCATCCTGAGAAGATTAAAATATCTGATTTAAAGCATACTTCTTATGATCCTCTTGCTAGGGTTATTAGAAATAAGTTTAAAAATGAAAAAAGAAAGATTATGGTAGTGTATTCTGATGAGGAAAGTGTTAAAATAAAAGATAGAACACCGGGTTCTTCTTCACTTGTGCCAACAACAGCAGGAATAATGTGTGCAAGTTTTGTAATAAATGATATAAGAGGTGATAATAATGGCTAAATTAGAGTTTACTTTTGGTTCTATGGGAAGTAGTAAAACTGCTATTGCATTAATGAAAAGATTTGATTTAATTGAGAGTGGGTTTACTGTTTTGTTATTAAAACCAAGTACTGATAATAGAGATGGTATAACTGTTATTAGGTCAAGAATAGGAATAAGTGCACAGGCAAAAACATATTCAACTGAAGAAAGTATTATTGGAAAATATTTAGATGATATTTTAGAATGTGATTGTGTTATTGTTGATGAAGTACAATTTAGTAGTAAAAGACAAATCCTTGAGTTAAAGCAAATATCAGAGGAGTTTGATAAACCTGTTTATACATATGGATTAAGAACTGATTTTCAGTTAAATTTCTTTGAGGGTTCTTCTGAATTATTTAAGTATGCTGATATTATAAATGGAGTTAGTAAGACTTGTTCTTGTGGGAATGAGGCAATTGTTAACGCTAGATATGATGAAGAAGGAATTATTTATGAGGGTGATCAAATTGTTCTTGGAAGTAATGATAAGTATAAATCTTTGTGCTATACATGTTATAAGAAAGGTAGATTAAATGGAAAAAGTAGAAGTTGAACTTGAGAAAGGTTTAAATGAAGCAACTGTTAGAAAAATATCTAGTATAAAGCATGAACCAGATTGGATGAGGGATTTTAGACTTAAAGCATATGAATCATTTAAGAATATGCCTATGCCTTCATTTGGGCCAAAACTTGATATTAATTTTGATAGTATTCATTATTATAAAAGAATAAATGATAAAGTATTTAATAATTGGGAAAGTGTTAGGTGTGATGTAAAGAATACTTTTGATGATATAGGTATTATATCTGCTGAAAAAGAGTATTTAGGTGGTGTATCTACTCAGTTTGAGAGTGAGGTAATATATCATAATATGCTTGATGAGATAAAGAGTAAGGGAATTATTTTTACTGATACAGATACAGCATTAAAAGAGCATCCTGAGATTTTTAAGAAATATTTTAATACTTTAGTTAAGTATAATGAGAATAAGTTTACTGCTTTAAATTCATGTGTTTGGAGTGGAGGTAGTTTTATATATATACCTCCAAATACTAAGTTAGATAGACCTCTTCAAAGTTATTTTAGGATAAATACTAAAGATATGGGTCAATTTGAAAGAACTCTTATAATAGTAGATGATAATTCAGAACTTCATTATATAGAAGGGTGTACTGCACCAACCTTTACAACTGATTCACTTCATGCAGCAGTAGTAGAAATATTTGTTGGTAAGAATGCGAAATGTAGATATACAACAATACAAAATTGGGCAAGTAATATATATAATATAGTTACTAAAAGAGCAATTGTAGATGAGAATGGTCTTATGGAGTGGATTGATGGTAATATAGGCTCTAAAATAAATATGAAGTATCCAGCATGTATTTTAAATGGAGATAGTGCTAAAGGAGTATGTGTTAGTATTGCTGTTGCAGATGATGAACAAATTCAAGATACAGGCGCTAGGATGATTCATAATGCACCAAATACTAAAAGTAATATTATTGCCAAAAGTATTGCTAGAAACAAAGGAAATGCAACATATAGAGGAACTGTTAGAATTAAGGAAAATGCTAATAATTCTGTAGCAAATATTAAGTGTGATACAATTCTTTTAGATGAAACTGCTAAAAGTGATACTATACCTAAAAATATATGTTTAAATCTAACATCAACTCTTGAGCATGAAGCAACTGTATCAAAGGTAAGTGATGAGAAGTTATTTTATTTAAAAACAAAGGGTATTGATGAAGATAAAGCAAGAGAAATGATTATTATGGGCTTTTTAGATGAGTTTAGAGAAGAGTTGCCTATGGAGTATGCTGTTGAGTTAAATAAGTTATTAAAAAATAAATTTTAAAAAAATTATAAATTTACTAAATTTGCATTTTTGATGAAATTGTATTACTAAATTTAAAGATATGCTATTATAAAACAATAAAATATTAATAAAAAAATATAATAAATTTGAATTTTTGTAATTTGATTTACATTTTTCTTTCAAGTATTATTAGCGTGAAAGGAGAGAAAAATATGTTAAATCAAATAGTTATAGTAGGAAGACTCGTAAGAGATCCTGAACTAAGACAAACAGAAGGAGGTAAAAAAGTTACTAATATTACTTTAGCAGTTCCTAGAAGTTATAAAAATTCAAATGGTGAGTATGAAACTGATTTTATTGATTGTGTATTATGGACAGGTATTGCTGAAAATACTAGTGAGTATTGTAAAAGAGGAGATATATTAGGTGTTAAGGGTAGAGTTCAAACAAGAGCATTTGAACAAGATGAGAAGAAAAAGTTTGTAACTGAAGTTGTTGCAGAAAAAGTATCATTTTTATCACCATCACATAATAAAGAAGAATAATCTTCTTTTTTTCTTTTATTTTATTATTAATTCATGATACAATATTTATGGAGGATGTTATGAAGTATATACCACTTAGAATTAAAACTAGTTATTCTCTTCTTACTTCTTTAAATGAAATAAAAAGAATGATTTTATTTTGTAAAGGAAAAGGCATTAAAGCATTATGTATTACTGATAATAATATGTTTGGTGTTATGGAATTTTATAAAGAATGTATTATGAATAATATTAAACCAGTAATAGGTATTGAAATAAATTTAAATAATAAAATAATACTTTTATATGCTAAAAATTATTTTGGATATCAAAATTTAACTAGACTTATATTTATTATGCAAAATGAAGAAATAACTTATGATTATTTAAAAAAATATAGTAGTAATATTGTATGTGTTACAAATGATTTTGATAATTTAAAAGATATATATAGTAATATTTACTATGGATATACAGATATAAAAGATAAAGATAATTCTAAAAGGTGCGTATATATTAATGAAATATTATGTGAAAAGAAAGAAGATATTAAATATTTAAAATATTTATATATGATTAAGCATGGTAAAAAAGAAACTGATATAGTTGATTTTAAAGTAAGTGATAATTGTTATTTTGATTTTTTAGATTATGATTATACTAATTCAAAAGAAATAGTAGATATGTGTAATATCGAATTTAATCAAAATAAAGAATTAATGCCTAAATATAAAATAGATAATCCAAAAGAATATTTATTTAATTTATGTAAAAAAGGTTTATATAAAAGACTTTCTGGTAAAGTAACAAGAAAGTATTATGATAGACTTTTATATGAACTTGATGTTATTAATAAAATGAATTTTAATGATTATTTTTTAGTTGTATGGGATTATGTTAGATTTGCTAAAAAAAATGGAATATTAATTGGTTCTGGAAGAGGGAGCGCTGCTGGAAGTATTGTATCTTTTTCTCTTGGTATAACTGATGTTGATCCTGTTAAATATGATTTGTTATTTGAAAGATTTTTAAATATAGAAAGAATTTCTTTACCTGATATTGATATTGATTTTGATTCTGATAGAAGAGAAGAAGTTGTTAATTATATTATTTCTAAATATGGTAAGAAAAATGTTGTGCCTATTATTACTTTTTCTAGATTAAAGGGTAAAGCTGTAATAAGAGATGTTGGAAGAGTTCTTAATATAAATAATTATGAAATAGATAAAATATCTAAACTTATTCCTGTAAATGGATGTGTTAGTGATTTATTTAATAATATTTATGTAAAAAATAAAATAAAAGAAGATAAAAATATAAATAAGTTATTTGCTATTGCACTTAAATTAGAAGGCTTACAAAGACAAGTATCTATTCATGCAGCAGGTATAATTATAAGTCCTAAGGAATTAGATTCATATATACCTCTTTTAAAATATGATAATAATTATGTATGTGGTTATGAAAAAGATTATATTGAAGAATTAGGTCTTATAAAAATGGATTTATTAGGACTTAAAAATCTTACTTTAATAGATAATGTACTTAATAAAATAAATAAAAATGAAAAAAAAGATTTACAATTTAAAGATATACCTGTTGATGATAAAAATGCACTTGATATATTTAAATATGCATATACATCTGGTATATTTCAGTTTGAATCTATTGGTATAAAGAGTTTTTTAACAAAATTAAACCCATCTAATATGGAAGATATTTTTGCCGCGATAGCATTATTTAGACCAGGTCCTGTATCAAATATTGACACTTTTATAAAAAGAAAAAATGGTATAGAAAAAATAGATTATATACATAAAGATTTAGAAAGAGTTTTATCTAATACTTATGGTGTAATTGTTTATCAAGAGCAAATAATGGAAATATCTAGTATTTTAGCAGGATATTCTTATGGTAAATCTGATATATTAAGAAGAGCAATGAGTAAAAAGAAAAAAGAAATAATGCTTTCTATGAAAGAAGATTTTATTAATAAAAGTATGGAAAGAGGTTATTCAAATGTAGTTGCTAATAGGGTATATGATTATATTCTTAAGTTTGCTGAATATGGATTTAATAAAGCACATTCAGTAGCGTATTCTTTTATAGCTTTAAAAATGTCTTATATAAAGTACTATTATAAAGAATATTTTATGAGTGAATTATTAACTAATCAAATAGGTAATACTGATAAAATAAGAGAATATATCAAAGAATGTAAAAAGATGAGTATTAATATATTAAAACTTGATATAAATTTAAGTGAAAGTGAATTTATAAAAGAATATAATGCAATAAGACTTCCTCTTTCAATTATAAAAGATGTTAGTAGTATTATGTCAAAAGAAATTATAAATGAAAGAAATAAGAATGGTAATTATAAAGATTTTTATGATTTTATAAGAAGAACATATAAATATAATATTACTAAAAATATACTTGAAAATTTAATAGATTCAGGAGCATTTGATTCTTTTTCGGTAAATAGAAAAACTCTACATTCTAATATAGATAATGCTATAAATTATGCATTAATATTAAAAGATTTAGATGAATCTTTTATAGAAAAACCTATTATGAATATAGAAAATGAATTTGAAAAAGAAGAAATATCTAAAAGAGAAAGAAATGTATTTGGTTTTTATTTATCTAATCATCCAGTTATTAAATATAAAGAATTATATGATAATATAGTTAATTCTAATGAAATAGAAGATTATTTTGATAAAAGAGTTAATATTATTGTATATGTTAATAGAATAAATGAAATATTAACTAAGAATAAAGAGAAAATGTGTTTTATTACTGGTAGTGATGAAGTATCTGATATAGATATAACTGTATTTCCAAATAAATATAATTTAGTAAGTGATATAGAAAAGGGTAATATTGTATTAATTACTGGTAAAGTTGAAAAGAGAATTGCTAAATATGAAATAATATTAGAGAAAATAAAAAAACTATGATATAATTAAATAGAAATGTAGGTGATAAGATGAATAAGCAAAAAACAAAAATAATATTATTAACTATATTATTATCTTCTTTTTGTATTATTCCAATATTAAATTTTAAAATATTAAGAACAAAATCCCCAATGGATTTATATAGAGTATATTTAAATGGTAATTTGATTGGTGTTATTGAATCAAAAGAAAAACTTCAAAATTATATTAATGAAGAACAAAAAGAATTAAGAAAAAAATATAATGTAGATAAAGTATATGCACCAACAAGCTTATATATAAGTGAATATAAAAGTTATGATGCAAATGTTTCTAGTGAAGAAGAAATATATAAGATTATTCAAGATAAAGATGATTTTACTATAAAAGGGTATGAAATATCTATTGATAAAGATGATGAGGATATAGTGTTTTATACACTTAAAAAAGAGTATTTTGAAGATGCGATGACTAGTGTTGTAAAAGCGTTTGTTGATGAAGATGCTCTTGAAGTATTTATGAGTGGAGAAGAAGTTGTAATAGAAAAAACAGGTAAGAAAATAGAAGATTTATATATTAAAGAAGAGATTAGAATAAAAGAAGCATATATTTCTTCTACAAAAGAGATTTTACAAGATGTAAAAGAAGTAACTAAATATTTATTATTTGGTAGTGAAATAGAAGAAAAATATTACACAGTAAGAGCAGGTGATACAATAGAAAGTATTGCACTTGCTAATCGTCTTGCTGTAGAAGAATTACTTGTTGTTAATGAAAATTTAAGAAGTAAAAATAATATATTATCAATTGGAGAAGAGGTTTCAGTCGCACTTATTTCACCAATTATTACAGTTGTTGAAGAAGAGCACTCTGTAGAAGAGAAAGAAATACCATTCTCTACTCAAATTGAATATGATAATTCAAAATATTATGGATATACAGAGGTTAAACAAGAAGGAAAAAATGGCCTTCAAATTGTAACTCAAAAAATAAAATATGAAAATGGAGATATAGTAAATGCCCTTATTGCAGATACTGAAGTAATTACTGAGGTAATAAATAGTGTTAAAGTTATAGGTACTAAAAATGCAGTAAGTATAGATCCTACTGATATACCAGAAGCAGGAGAATATTACTGGCCTACAAATAAACCATATATTATAACAAGTGGTTATGGATGGAGATGGGGTACACTTCATGATGGAACTGATATAAGTGGAACAGGACATGGCTCTCCAATATACGCTGCTAATAATGGTGTAGTAACCAAAGTATGGTATGATGGTATTGGTGGAAATCAAATAATTATTGCACATAGTAATGATATTTATACATGGTATGCTCATATGTCAGCAACAAATGTTAAATTAGGACAAGAGGTAACAATAGGAATGAGAATTGGCTCTATGGGATGTACAGGAAGTGCTTGTACAGGAACACATTTACATTTTGCAGCATATAAAGGTAAACCGGGCGCTGGAGGAGTTTCATTTAATTCTATGTCATTATATTAAAAAGTATCATTGATACTTTTTTTTCTTTATGGTAATATTAAAATAGGAGGTAAGATATGACAAAGATTTCTGCATCTATACTTTCATGTAGAGATAATTTAGATAATATTATAAAAGAATATAATGAATTAGATATTGATCTAATACATTTAGATATTATGGATGGTTTTTTTGTTCCAAATACATCATTTACAACTGATGAAATAAATAAAATTGTTAATAATATTAATAAACCATTAGATGTACATTTAATGGTAAATAATCCAAGTGAATATATTGATTATTATAAAAATTTAAATGTAGAATATATTACATATCATTATGAAACAAAAGATGTTGATACAATAAGAAAAATTAAAGAATTAGGCATAAAAGTAGGAATAAGTATAAAACCAAAAACTAAAGTAGAGGAAATATATGATTTATTACCATTAATTGATTTAGTGCTTATTATGAGTGTTGAACCTGGTAAAGGTGGTCAAGAATTTATGATGAGTGCTCTAGAAAAGATTGAAAAATTAAAAAAACAAATAGATTTATTAAATTTGAATGTATTAATTTCAGTTGATGGTGGAATAAATAATAATAGTGCTACTAAATGTAAGAATAGTGGTGTTGATATACTTGTTATTGGAACATCTTTAGAGAAAAATAATAACAGAGAAGAATTTATAAAAAAATGTAAAGTGTAAAATTGCTATTATTTAATTGACAAAATTCTAATGACATGATAATATTAAATTGTAAAAAATAGAATAGAAAGGATAGAGGTAAAATGAAAAAGAGAAATGGATTTACATTAGTTGAATTATTAGCAGTAATAGTAATACTTGCAATAATACTAGTAATAGCAGTTCCACAAATAATGAATGTAATTGAGGATGCTAGAAAAGGAGCATTTGAATCATCTGTTAAATCAGTTGCTGCAGCAGCAGAAAATCAATATGCTGTTTCTGAAGTACTTGGTAAAGATAAACCAGAAGGTAATTGTTTAAATAAGGATTGGGCTGGTTTAAATGCAAAGGATTATAGTAGCTGCAATGTTTCATGTACTACTGATGGTGTATGTACAGTTACTCTAGAAGGACAAGGTCAATTTAAAAATGTAGGTACATGTGGTGGAACAAAATCTGAAATTACATGTGGTTGTGGTAAAACAGCATGTAGTTCGATAGCAACAGCTACAAGTGATAAATAAAATTAGAGAGGAAATGAAGTAAAATGAAAAAGAGAAATGGATTTACATTAGTTGAATTATTAGCAGTAATAGTAATACTTGCAATAATACTAGTAATAGCAGTGCCTCAAATAATGGATGTTATTGAGGATGCTAGACAAGGAGCATTTGAATCATCTGTAAAAATGGTTGCATCTGCAGTTGAAAATCAATATACATTAGCAGAAACACTTAGTAAGGAGTTTCCAAGTACAGGAGATTGTACAACTGCTGATTGGACTGGTTTAACAGGCAGTGATTATGGAGAATGTAAGTACACTGTTAATAATAAAGGTGAAGCATATGTTACATTAAAAGGCGCTACAAGTGGAAAATTTACTGCATTTGCAGAAAATGGTTGTGGCGGAACAACTTCTGATGTTAGTTGCCCACCAACTACTACTATAACAGCAACTGCTGCTAATTAATTGAAATTAAAGATGAAACAAAGTTTGTTTCATCTTTTTTAAAGAAAATCATAATTTAACTTTTTTTTCTTTAGAATATTTGATATAATATATTTATGTAAAATAGGTGGTGGCTGTATGTATATGGATAGTGATTTAAAATATATATATAATTATATTAAATATTATTATGATTGTGTAAAGGAATTTAATGATGAGAATTTTGTTATGAGTGTTTCTAATAAAATTAGATATTCTATGATGAAATCTTCATTTTCTAAAAGAAAATGTGACTTTTATATAAATAATTATATACATGGAATAATGTCTGATATAAATTCTAAGTCATATAATTCATTTATTACCATAAAAAATCATGTATATTTGCTTATGAATTATTATAAAATATATAATAATGTTGTAATTGAAAATTATAATGTATTATTATATGAAATAACAAGAATTATATCTAAAAGATATAGTAGTGAAGATGTTGTTGCAGGTGTATATGATTCACTTATTGAAAATATGTTTAGTTGTGATATCGAAAGTGAATTTAATAATGGTGATAATAAAGTATCTATTGAAGAAAAACCTGGAATGAATAAGGAAACATTAAAAAATTATGTATTTAATTATTTATCTTGTGATGTTAATAAAATATTTGCTTTTTCAGGAAATATTAATTATTTAGTAGAAGTAATTGCTGCTCAATTATTTGAATTAGAAGTTGATTCTAAAAGAGTTTTAAATCATGAGTATGATGATTTAATTAATTATTTTATAAGAAAGAATTTATTTAATATTAAATATACTAAGGAATTTAAAGAAATATATGATTTAGTATATAAGTTTGTAGTGTCTAGTGAAACTTATATGAATCTATCTAATGAAAAAGAGAAAATAGAAGAAGAGGTATTTAGATTATCAAGATATTTAATGAAAACAGGATATTCTAAGAATGATATAAATTCTAAGAAATGTAATGAAATTATGGAAAATCATCTTAGAATTGATTCAATTATTGTTAATTCTAGAATATGCAAAAGAAAAGAAGAAGATAATATTAATCCCAATAAAATAGTTCTTAATTTAAATAAGGTAGTAGCAGCATCTAGAGTTAAACCATTAACATTTAAGGCAATAATATCAATAATGGCACTTAATAATGAAATGAAGAGGTAATGTATGGAAGAAATTAATACAATAATACTTGAAAATAAAGAAGAATATAATATAGTAGATACAATTAAATATAATGATGTTGATTATTATTTATTAAGTAATACTAATAATTTAAAAGATATATGTATAAGAAAGATAATAATAGAAGATACTAGTTATGTATGTAGACTAGATAATGATGAATTAAGAACAATTTATGCAATGTTTTTAGATAAAAATAGAAATTTAATTGAAGAATAATTCTATTTTTTTTTAAATTTAATTTATATTATATAAAAAGTTCACAAGAAGTTAACAAATTTTATATGATGATATTATTTTATTAAGTTTTTAGTTTATTACTTTTTAGATATATAAATATTACACTTTTCTATTTTGCTTATAATAAGTGTAATACTTATATATATTTTTTAATGTCACTTTGTTGTACTGAAAAAATTTTAAAAG
>CAZKUP010000005.1:0-27138 GCA_964555985.1 uncultured Clostridium sp.
ACAAATTATTCCCATAAAGCACTTATAACTGTTTTTTTAGTTCCTATTATTAATGTATTATTTCTTATAAGACTATTACCTTCAGTTATTTCCCAACCTTTAAATGTATAATTAGTTTTAGTAGGACTACTTAACATTATTTTAGTTGTATCTAAATAAGCACTACTAAATGTTTGTGAAATAACTCCTCCATTTAAATTAACTTCTAAAGATACAGATACATCTTCACAAGTTCCATATTCATAATCTGTATATCCTAAATTCCCAACTACTCTTACACATCCATTCATTTTATTTCCAGTTGTAGGATCAGTTATATCTCCTGATAAATGTTTATCATTAACTAAAGAAGTAATAGATACTTTATATGTATCTTTATTAGTTGAAAAATAAGATTTTCCTGCATTTTCTATTACATTTATTATTTTTAATAATTCCTTTTCCTTTTTAGTATCAACACTTTCTATATTAGGAAACACAAGCATTGCAATTAAACTTAATACAATAATAATTGCTAAAACCTCTACTAAAGTAAAACCATTTCTTTTCATTTAAACCATCCTTTATCATAAATAATTATATCATTATTTTTCTATTAAATAAATAAAAAAATGAACTAGTATTCATTTTTTATTTCACTAATAAACTTTTTATAATTTTCATATCTAGATTCTAATATTTTACCTTCCTTAACCATTTCCTTTATTTTACAATCATCTTCTTTTATATGCATACAATCTTTATATTTACACCTATAATTCTTAAATTCAATAAAATTATTTTTTATATCTTCTTTTTCCATACCAATAAATGATATTGCACTAAAACCAGGTGTATCTGCAACAAGTCCCCCATGTAATTCTATTAATTCTACATGTCTTGTTGTATGTTTTCCTCTTCCTAAAGCAGTAGATATTTCATTGGTTTTAAGTTCTAAAGTAAAGTCTAATTTATTAAGTAATGTACTTTTTCCAACTCCACTTTGTCCTGTTATAACAGTTATTCTATCTTTAAGTAATGCTTTTATTTTATCTATTTCTATATTAATAACCACTTCATACCCAATACTTTTATAATATGATATATATTTATTTAATGTATTTTCTTTTAATAAATCTAATTTAGATATACATAATATTGGTTTTATATTATTATATTCTATAATTGTAATTAATTTATCTATTAGATTAGTTGAAAATAAAGGAGAAACTGCACTCATAACTATAATTGCTTGATCAACATTTGCAATAGGTGGCCTTACTAATATATTTTTTCTTTCTAATATATTAGTAATTACTTTTTTTTCTAGATCTATTATTACTTTATCTCCTACTGTAGGAGTTATTTTATTTTTTCTAAATATACCTTTTGCCTTACATTTATATATATTATTATTACATTTAACTATATATAAATCACTTATATTTTTTATTATTAATCCTGTATTATTCAATTATATCTCCTTCTGTTGTAGGTATTTCAACAGGTTTAATTGCTATTTTAACAGTCAAACTTGCACCTCTTGCAATAAGAGTACCTTCTCTATAACTTTGATAGAATATACTTCCTGTAGACACACTATCTGTTTCCACTTCCTCTACATGAAGATTTAATTCATATTTTTCAGCAAATTCTTGTACTTCTTGTAATGAATATTTTGTTAAATCAGGATATACAACTATATTTGGATAATATAATATTATTTGATCCCCTTTATTAAGTTCTCCTTCTTTAATAGATTGATCTATTATATTATCTTCTTTATCTTTATAAATAGATGCATCCTCTACTTGTTTTGATTCTATTGTTACAGAAAGTCCTAAAAGTTCTAATTTAGCTTTTATTTCATATATATTTTTATCAGTATAATCTTCTATTTTAATTTTTTCAGTACCTTTTGATTGATATAATGTAATAGTACTTCCCTTCTTTATTGTTCTATTTATAGCAGGACTTGTTTTTACTATTTTACCTTCTTCAATTGTATCACTAAATACTTCTTCAACAATTGTATTAACCTCAAATCCAAGACTTTCTAATTTTACCTCAGCTTCTATTACAGTTAAATTAGATACATCTGGTATTTTAACATCTGGTACTTTAGTAAATTTGGGAAGTAAAAGCACCAAAGATACTGAAGCAATAACAAATATTGCTACTATAATACCTATAATCCATGCAGTTTTATTAACTTTTTTCTCCTCTAAAAACTCATTTTCTACCTCTTCTTTTTCTTCCTTTTTCTCTTCTTTATTATTTACTTTTACGTTTTCATCAAATTCAGGATATAAATATTTAACTTTTTCTACATTTTTCTCATCATCATTTAAACACTTACATAAATCATGATACATTTCTCTAGCATTTTCATATCTATTCTTTGGATTTTTAGCACATGCTTTTAATATAATATTCTCAACACTTTGAGGAATAGATGAATCAAAATCTCTTACTGATGGAATTGGTTCTTTAAGTTGTTTTAAAGCAATTTCAACAGCATTTTCTCCCTTAAATGGAAGAGATCCTGTAATAAGTTCATACATCATTATTCCAAGAGCATAAATATCACTTTTAAATGTTGCACCCCTTCCTGCAGCTTGTTCAGGAGGAAGATAATGCACTGAACCCATTACAGAATTAGTTTGAGTAAGTTGAGTACTATTAAGCGCAACAGCAATACCAAAATCAGTTATCTTAACAAGGCCACTATCTAATATAAGCATATTTTGAGGTTTAATATCTCTATGTATTATAAATGAATCATGAGCATGTGCAATACCATCTGTAAGTTGTTTCATTATATCAATTACTTCAATTAAAGATAATTTTGTTCTTCTTTTAATTAATTGCTTTAAATTTTTTCCCTCAATATATTCCATTACAATATAGTAACTACCATCATCTTCACCAACATCATACATTTCTACTATATTAGGATGATTTAAACTACTCGCACTTAAAGCCTCTCTTTGAAATCTTCTTACAAACTTCTCATCAGTTGCCAAATCACCTCTTAATACCTTAACAGCAACTTTTCTATCTAAAATAGTATCAACAGCTAAATAAACATTAGCCATTCCACCTTCTCCAAGTACTCTTATTATTTCATATCTATCATTTATTTTTTGACCTTTAACTATCATTTTACTCCACCACTTTCACAATCTAACAAAATAACTGAAATATTATCAGTGCCACCCCTATTATTACTTTTAGTAATAAATTTTTTTACCTTTTCTTCTATACTAATATTCATTTTAAGAACACTCTCTATTTGACTAATACTTAACATATTAGTAAGTCCATCAGACGCTAAAATAACACCATCAATATTATTTTCAACATCAAAAATATCAACTTCAGCTGGATTAACCGCACCAAGAGCTTTCATAAGAACATTCTTTTTAGGATGGAATTTAGCGTCCTCCTCACTAAGTTCACCTGTTGCAATAAGCAAATTTACTAATGTATGATCTTTTGTTACTTTAAATACCTTATTATCTTTATAAACAAAACCAGAACTATCTCCAATATTGCCAAATAAAACATAATCTTTAGAACAAATACATATTACAAGTGTTGTACCCATACCCTTACTTTCGGTATGCTCATATGTATATTTAAATATCTTTTCATTAATATCAGATACAGTTTTTCTAATCCAATTAATAGTAAATTCCTTATCACTAAAACTATCTATTTTCTCAAATTCTTCTTTTAACAAGTCAACAACAATACCAGATGCAACCTCACCTGCTTTATGTCCACCCATACCATCTGCAACTGCTAATAAATATTCATCATATTTATTTTTAAGTACAATTAAATTATCTTCATTATGATCACGGACTCTTCCTGAATCTGTCAAACTACATACTTTCATATTGCCTCCTATTCATGACTTCTAAGTTGACCACATGCAGCAGAAACAAGTCCACCAAACTCTCTTCTTACAGTCACACATATACCATTCTTCTTAAGTATATCATAAAATTTGTTAATTGTATCACTTTCACTTCTTTTAAATGAAATATTATTTGTTTCATTATAAGGAATTAAATTAATATAAGCATTCATACCCCTAACTAAATCACATAACTCCATCGCACATTCATAAGTATCATTTACATCTTTTAATAAAATATATTCAAATGTTACTCTTCTATTAGTTACTTTTATATATTCTTTTATCGCATCCATTAATTCATTAAGAGGATACACTCTACTAATAGGCATTATTTTATTTCTTAAATAATCATTTGGAGCATGCAAACTTATTGCTAAATTAACTTGAGTATTTAATTTAGTAAATTCTTTTATCTTAGGAACTATTCCACAAGTAGAAATAGTTATGTGTCTTGCACCAATATCAATTCCATTTGAATCATTTATTATATTAATAAAATTAATAACATTTGTATAATTATCAAAAGGCTCACCAATACCCATTAATACTATATGACTAATTCTTTTATTTATATCTTTTTCTATTTCAAGTATTTGAAGAACCATCTCATCAACACTTAAACCTCTTCTTTTTTTAAGTCTTCCACTTTCACAAAAAGCACATCCCATATTACATCCAACTTCAGTAGATATACATAAACTTACTCCATAATCATGATACATAACAACTGCTTCTATTTTTTCATCATCTTCTAATTTAAATAAATATTTAACTACATCTTTAGCGCTTTCTTTTTTTACAATAGATATAGTATTAAACGAAAAAACTGGTTCTAATTTTAAAATCAAATTTTTTCCTAAATTATTCATTGAAGAAAAACTATTAACACGTTTTTTATAAAGCCAATCAAATACTTGATTTGCTTTAAATTTTTTTTCATTAATAGAAATAAAATAATTTTCTAATTCACCTCTTGTATAAGAATATATACTTTTCACCTAATATCACCTATATAACATTATACCACTAAAAAGTATAAAATAATAACTATTTTTCAAAAAAAATTACTGAATTAATATTCAGTAAACATATTTTTATCTCCAATACTTTTAATCTTAACTTTATCTAATGAATCATTATTTTCTAATTTTTTATCTTTATAATATATTTCTACTTCATACATATCATATTTAATTGTTTTAAACATACTACCCTTAAGTCTATATATAGTAGTTGGATTTGTATTTGTTATAAAATATTTTGGTAAAGATAAATAATAATTTGGAGAAAAACTCATATCAAAAATTCTATTTAAATTAGGCTTATAATCCTCTTTTAAATCAAATGAATCAAATGAAACAGCACAATTATATTCTTCACTATTATTTAATTCATCATACCTATTTTTTGCCATTTCATAATCAGTATATATTTCATTAACATAAAAATATTTAGTTTTATCATTCTTTCCCTTATATATAATTGTTTTTACTTCAGTTATATCATATTCACTCATATTATTAATTTGTTCTTTTAACCAATTATTTTTTTCATCTATATTACTAAATAAATCAGACTTTAATACATTTATATCTTCAATAGTAATACTTTCTGTAGCGCTTACTGATAATGGAAGATATTCTAAGGATACTCCACTAATTGAAGCAGCAATAACAATAGGTGCGATACGTTTTCTTAAAAAATACTTTAAATTCATATAAATCCCCTTCTTTTGATTAGATATACTACCACTATTTATTGCAAAAGTCAATACCATCTAACAACTGGATAAAATAGAAAAAAGAGATATTTCCTCTCTTTAATTTTATAATTATTTTACTCTTTTCCACATATATGTTGTTATATATGGTTGTAAATTATTATGAGATTTACCTTCGCCACTCCATCCTGTATTCGTTTCCCAATGATAACCAGCTTTTTCAGTTGCTCCTACAGCTATTGTAGTCCACGCATCAAAATATTGCACACCATTCTCACCCTCATGACCATCTGCAGAACCAGCTGCAGTAGCATGACCATGAGTTGGCATCTCTGCTTTTGTTAAAGTATGTGTCTTTTCTCCACCTATTTTATTTACTTTATTAAATTCTTTTTCATTTTCTGACACTCCTACAAGTGTTCTTCCGTTTGCGTATCTTTCCCATTCACCACCAAATAATTCTTCTGGATTAACATCTTCTATACTTATATATATACTTCCTACAGGATATGCTTTTAATAATACATTATTTATCTTGTTATTTGATTCTATTTTATTATTATTTACTTTATCTTGTAATACTTCTATCATATTATATAATTCTTCTAAGGTATAATTCTTGTTTTCATTACTTAAATATTCTACTGTATATTTTATTTTATCATTTTTTATTAGTTCTCCTTTTACCACAAAATTACTATCATCTGTTATATCTTCTTCAATCAAACCAGTATTTACTAAATCACTTTTATATATATAGTTAATATCTCCTTCAACAAAAAAATTAGAATAGAAACCCTTATCATATTCATTTACATATTCTTTTGCAGCTACCAAAATTCTTTCTTCTATTAATTCAACTTCCGTTTTATTATTTAAATTTTTAATACTAGACAACATAAATGTGTATAATATTCCAAGTATTACTATTACTGCTAAAAGTTCTACTAAGGTAAATGCTTTATTGTAAGATTTTTTCATTGTTTCACCTCCCTTATCTTACACAAACATTATACCATACCCCCCCCCGTGTTTGTCAATAGAAAAAGAGAATTCTCTTCTCTTTTTTACATAATTTTACACTATTTTTTTCTCATATAACCATTAAATTTATTAAATTCACTATTATTATCTAATGTTGTTTTTGATAATTTATTTATCAAGTCTTTTTGAGTTCTATCTAATTTTGAAGGAATTACTACATTAATAATTATGTACATATCTCCTTTTCTACCATTATTGGGGTTTTCTACACCTTTTCCTCTTAGTCTTTGTTTTGAACCTGATTGAACCCCATTTTCTATTGATAATACTACATTTCCATATAATGTAGGTATTTCTTTTTTACAACCTAGTATTGCTTCTGTAATTGTAATTGGAAGATTTAATATGATATCATATCCATCTCTTATAAATAATTCGTGACTAGGAACAGTGAATGTTATATAAGCATCTCCCTGTGCTCCTCCATTAACACCAGGCATACCATATCCAGGAATTCTAAGTTGATTCCCTGAGTCAATACCTGCTGGTATTTTTATTTTTTTCTTAGATTTTTCTTTTATTATACCTTTACCTCTACATTTAGGGCATTCATCTTTATATGATATACCTACTCCTTTACAATATGGGCAAGTAGTACGAGTCATATATGTTCCTAAAATTGTTCTTTGTTCTTGTGTTATTGTACCTGTTCCATGGCAATATTTACAAGATTCTTCTTTCATACCACCTTTTCCATTACATGTTTCGCATTTAACATAATGTTCTAGTTCTATTTCTTTTTCAGCGCCATATACCGCTTCATCAAAAGATATTTTCATAGAAAGACTAACATCTTGTCCTCTTTGTCCTCTTCTAGAAGAAGTTCCTTGTGATCCAAATCCAAATGAAGAACCAAATATATCTCCAAATATATCTGAAAAATCAAAGCCACTAAAGTCATATCCAGAAGATGAGGCACCATTATTATTAAATGCACTATGACCAAATCTATCATATTGACTTCTTTTTTCTTTATCAGATAAAACTGCATAAGCTTCTTGTGCTTCTTTAAATTTTTCTGCTGCATTTTCTTCTTTTGAAACATCTGGATGATATTTTTTAGCTAATTTTCTAAATGCACTTTTAATTTCAGCATCTGATGCATTTTTTTCTACACCTAATACTTCATAATAATCTTTTTTATTCATACTAACCACCTTACTACAATTTTTTATATTCATCTATTAATTTATCAAATAAATTAAGTGCTTCATTAACAGCGTCTTTTATATTAATACCCATTTTCTTGACTAGATTAGTTGGATAATCATTTGAACCACTCTTCAAAAATTCAAGATATTTATTAAGCATTTCTTCATCTTTATCATTTATTTTTGAAGATATCATTATTGCAATAGATAATCCTGTTGCATATTGATATACATAAAATGGTGTATAAAAATGTGGTATTCTTGACCACTCATATTTTATTTTATCATCAATAACTACACCTTTATGATATTTTTTTACGAGTTCATAATATATATCATTTAATTTATCACTACTCATCATTTCTCCATTAAATGCTTTATTATGAATATCTAATTCAAACTCTGCAAACATAGTTTGTCTATATATAGTATTTTTTATATCATCTAATAATTCATTGATTATTTGTTTTTTTACATTTACATCTTTTGTGTTATTTAACATATAAAAATTAAGTAACATTTCATTAACTGTTGATGCAATTTCTGCAACAAATATTGCATTATCACTATAAAAATAATCTTGATTATTATTAGAATAATATCTATGCATTGCATGTCCCATTTCATGCGCTAAAGTGGATACATCTTGATATTTTGATTGATAATTTAATAATACGTATGGATGTGCATCATAGCATCCCCATGAATACGCCCCACTTCTTTTACCTATGTTTTCATATACATCAATCCAACCACTATCAAATGCATTTTTTAAATCAGTAGTGTATTTATTTCCAAGTACACTTAATGCTTTTAAAACTACTTCTTTAGCCATATCAAATGTATATTCTTTTTCTTCTTTATCATCCATCTTTAAATACATATCATACATATGTATTTCATCTAATGAAAGTACATCTTTTTTAAGTTCTAAATATTTATACATTTTGTCTAAATTATCATTTACTGCAGTAATTAAATCATAATATATATTTTCATCTATTTTATTGCTATCTAAATATAAATTAATTGGCAAGTTATATTTTCTTGTTTTTGACAAAAATGTACTTGTTTGTAAATTTGCATTCATTAAACTTGCAAATGTATTATTTAATTCTTTGTATTTATCATATAAAGCATTAAATGCACTTTTTCTAACCATTTTATCTTTAGATGCCATAAATGTATGATAATTTCCTTTAGTTAATTCTTGTATATTATTATTTTCATCTTTTATAGTAGAAAATACTAAATCAGCATCATTTAACATAGAAAATACATTATCAGGTGTAGAAAGTATATTTGCACTTCTACTTAATACTTCTTCTATTTCTTTAGATAAAATATGTTCTTTTTCATTAAATATCATTTCTAGTAAAAATGAAAATCTTTCTAACTTTTTATTTTTATTAATATATTCCTTTATTAAATCATAATCACATTCAAGTAATTCTGGTATAAAAAATGATGTTTTCTCATTAACATTTGCAAGAATTATATCTAATTTACCAGATAAATCTTGATACAAAGAACATCTCATATCTTCATGTAATCTCATATTTATAAATACATAAAGTTTATTTGTTATTCTATCTATTTTTTCTTGTAATAATAATGATTCTAATAATGTTTTATCATCTTTTGTAATAATACCTTTATATTTATTAAATTCTTCTGTTAAAGTTAATAATTTTTGAATATCTTTATTATATTCTTCTATATTAGAATATATATCTTCTAATTTCCATTTATATTTATTATCTATATCTTTTCTTTCCATTAATTAAATAGTAGAAGTAAAAATAATTTTACTTCTACTTTCCTCCTTTTATTCTTAGTCTTTATTTACAAATTCAGCATCTACAACATCATCATCTTTTTTATTTTCTTCATTAGATGTTTCAGTTTGAGCATTCTTACTTGCTTCTTCATATACTTTTGTTGCTAAAGCCATTGCTTTTTCATTTAACTTATCTTTAACTTCTTTAATTTTTTCAGAATCATTATTTTCTAATTCCTTCTTTAATTCTTCTATTAAATCCTCTGCTTCTTTTTTATCTTTTTCATCAACTTTATCGCCTAAATCTTTAATAGCTTTTTCAGTTGCAAATATTAATTGTTCAGATTCATTTCTAAGGTCAGCTTCTTCTTTTCTCTTAGCATCTTTTTCTTTATTTGCTTCAGCTTCTTTAACCATTCTATCAATTTCTTCATCACTTAAATTAGTTGATGCAGTAATTGTGATTGATTGTTCTTTATTTGTACCTAAATCTTTTGCTTTTACATTTACTATACCATTAGCGTCTATATCAAATGTAACTTCAATTTGAGGTATTCCTCTTGGTGCTGGTGGAATATTAGTAAGTTGGAATCTTCCTAATGTCTTATTATCAGAGGCCATTGGTCTTTCACCTTGTAATACATGAATGTCTACTGCAGGTTGATTATCAGCTGCTGTTGAGAATACTTGACTCTTACTTGTTGGAATAGTTGTATTTCTTTCTATTAATACAGTATTAACTCCACCAAGCGTTTCAATACCTAAAGATAATGGTGTAACATCAAGAAGTACTATATCATTAACTTCTCCTGTTAAAACTCCACCTTGAATAGCAGCACCCATTGCAACTACTTCATCAGGATTAACACCCTTATGAGGTTCTTTTTCTAATTCCTTTTTAATTAATTCTTGTACCATTGGAATACGAGTTGAACCACCTACTAATATAACTTTATCTATATCATGTTTACTTAATTTAGCGTCTTTTAATGCTTTCTTTACAGGGTCTAAAGTAGATTCAACTAAATCTCTTATTAAATCTTCAAATTTAGCTCTTGTTAAACTTAATTCTAAATGAAGTGGGCCATCAGATCCTTGTGATATAAATGGTAAGCTAATTTGAGTAGTTGATACTCCACTTAAATCTTTTTTAGCTTTTTCTGCAGCATCTTTTAATCTTTGCATTGCCATTTTATCTTTACTTAAGTCAATACCATTTTCCTTCTTAAATGACTCAACTAAATAATCCATAATTCTCTCATCAAAATCATCTCCACCAAGTTTATTATTACCACTTGTAGATTTAACTTCAAATACACCATCACCAAGTTCTAGAATTGATACATCGAATGTACCACCACCAAGGTCATACACTAAAACTGTTTGAGTGTTATCTTGTTTATCAAGACCATATGCAAGCGCTGCTGCAGTTGGTTCATTTATAATTCTTTCAACTTCAAGTCCTGCAATTTTACCAGCATTCTTTGTTGCTTGTCTTTGTGAATCATTAAAATATGCAGGAACTGTTATAACAGCTTTTGTAACTTTTTCACCTAAATATCCTTCAGCATAATCTTTCATATATGCAAGTATCATTGCACTAATTTCTTCTGGCGTATATTTCTTTCCTTCTGCTTCAACCTTTTTATCACTACCCATTAATCTTTTAACAGATGTAATTGTATTTGGGTTAGTAACCATTTGTCTTTTAGCAGCATCACCAACTATCTTTTCTCCATTTTTAAATGCTACTACAGATGGAGTTGTTCTTCCACCTTCAGGATTTGGAATAACTTTTGCTTCACCAGCTTCTAATACACATACACAACTATTTGTTGTACCTAAATCTATACCTATTATTTTACTCATTTCTCATCTTCTCCTTCTAAATTTATTTTTCTACTAATTATATCTTTTCTAGCTCTTCTTTTAACATATATTTTTTCATCTTCTTTTAAATTATCAAAATCAAAACTAGAATACTTATTAATATACTCTAATATTTCTTCATAAGAAATACCATTTGCAAGCATTTGTATTAATTCTAAATACAAATTAATTTGACAATTACATACTAAAGTATTATTAAAATTAATAATATCTAAAATATCATAATTCTCATCATCATAACTTTTACTTAGTAATATTGAATGCATAAGTGCTTTTACTGACTTCTCACTCACACCTATTCACTCACCTTTACCATAGATGGACGAATTACTTTATCTTTATACATATAACCCTTTTGTAATACTTCTATTACTTTATTAGGATCTATTCCATCCACTTTAGCAGTAAATACTGCTTGATGATATGTAGGATCAAATTCTTTATCCATTGCCTCAATTTCTTTTACTTCAAAAGTTTCTAATGTCTTAACAAGTCTTGAATAAATCATCTTAAATCCACTTAAGAATTTAGACACCTCATCATCTAAAACATTATCATCTAACGCTATTGCTCTTTCAATATCATCTACAATAGTTAATATTTGAAGTATTATATCAGTATTTGCATATTTTAACATATTAGATATTTCTAATTCTTTTCTTTTTCTATAATTAATTAATTCAGCATCTTTATATAATACTTTCTCTTCTAATGCCTTATTAGATAAAGTTAATTTCTCTATTTTCTTATTCAATTCCTCATACTTATCTACTTCATTAACAACTTCTTCATTGATAACTTCTTCATTAATATTTGTTTTTTCCTCAGTCATAACTCACCTCATTTTTTTTCAATCTCTTTTTTAATAAAGTCTAACATACTTATAACTTTATCATAATTCATTCTTTTTGGACCAATAATAGCAATAGTTCCTTCCGTTCCATTCGCGTTATATTTTGTTTTAATTATAGTTACATCACTATCAATTTTAGACTCTTCACCAATATAAACATTAATACCAGATGCATCTTCCTCAATACTTGAAATTACATCCGCATCTTCCAATTTATCAATTATATTCCTAATCTTATTCGCATCATCAAATTCAGGTGCTTTTAATATATTAGTTTTATGTGAAAAATGATAATTATCTTTTTTAGATGTCATTTCATTAAATGCATTATAAAACATATTATATATCGCTTCTTGTTGTTTAATGTAATTACCTATTATTGGTTTAATTTCAAATTCTAACTTCTTATTAATTTCATCAATTAAAGTACCACTAAGTAAATTATTAATCAAATCAACCATCTTTTTAACTTCATCCACATCAATACCATTTACAGATATAGTCTTATTTTCAATATGGCCTTTATCTGTAATTATAATAGCAATAATAGAAGATGAATCAATAGGCACAACTTCAACCTTCTTAAGTCTATTATCAAGTGAAGATGAACCAAGTACTAAAGATGTATAATTAGTCATCTCTGAAATTATTTCCATACTAAGTGATATTGCATCACTAAGTTCTAAAGATTGATTACCTAAAATTGCTTGTAGAGTTAATACTTCTTCTCCAGATAATTCCTTTGGTTCCATTAAATTATCCACATAATATCTATATCCTAGTTCACTAGGAACTCTACCACTAGAAGTATGTGTTTTCTCTAAAAAACCAAGTTCTTCTAACATAGACATTTCATTTCTAATAGTAGCAGAAGAACAATTTAACTTATCACATATTGATTTAGAACCAACAGGTCTTGCAGTCTTAATATATTCCTCAACTATGATTTTTAATACCTTATTTTGTCTATCATGCATATCATCACCTCTTTTAGGCACAATATAAATATATCACTTACTTTTAGCATTGTCAATAGTTGAGTGCTAAAAAGTGAGTAAAATATTAACAAAGAAACCTTTGTTAATATATTATATGCACATTACAAAATAATATTAATCAAACGGTAACTTAACAACAACAGTCGTACCCTCATTTATTTTAGATTTATACTTAATAGACCCATCATGTGCTTCAATTATTTCCATACTTAACTTAACTCCAAGACCAGTACCTTTTTCTTTAGTAGTATAAAAAGCACTTCCAACTTTTTCTATTGCCTCTTTTGACATACCAACACCATTATCAGATATATATACTATAACTTGATTCTTTAAAACCATTCTAAGTTTAATAACACCAATCTTATTAATATCAATTGCCTCAACCGCATTCTTAATCAAATTAATAAACACCTGTTTTAACCTATCATAATCCCCATTTATATATACCTCTTCATCCAATATATCAAACATAAAATGAACATTTCTATGTTTTAATATTTCCTCAATAGAATTACAAACATCATCTAATAATAAAGATATATCAATTACATTTTTATTAATACTTAATTTAGTCAAATTCAAATAATCATTCATCAGTGTAAGAGTTCTATCAATTTCCTCTTTAATTATAGGAATATACTTATTTACTTGCTTAGAATTATTTACATCAAGCATATCAATATAACCCTTACATACAGCAATTGGATTTTTTATTTCATGAGTAACCTCAAATAAAGAATTTCTAAAATCTTTTTCATACTCTATTACCTTTACCGTATCATATATATTTATTATTTTTTCCATACTTACTAAAATTTTATATAAGATATAAGATGAAATAACATAAACCACATTAGCAATAATAATATAAATATTACTATTTAATATTAATGAAAATACTACTTCTATAATAATTAAAAATATAAATTTTATATTATTATTTTTAAATATAATAAAAATAGAAATTATTACAAAAAATTCAATTAATAATATATATAATTCATAACCATATATATAATTTAATACAAAAGAATTAAATAATGATAACACAACTCCAAATATAAATTTTTTGCTAAACAATACTAAAAATAATAATAACTTTATAATATCTATTCTATAATCAAAATAAATAGAATATTTTAAAATAAAATATATACTTGTTACTATTGCAAGATTTAAAAATAATTTTTCTCCTTTTTCTTTAAAAACATTATCATATACAATATAAATTAAATATACTAATAATGGAAATACTACAAAAACTACATTTAATAATACTTTATCTAACATATTATCCCTTCTTTCAACATAATTCTACAATATAACTATGTCATAATTTGTCGAAAAAAGAAAAAAATACTATTTTCTAATAGCATTTTGTCTAAGTAAGTCTTCTATACATTTTTTTATTTTTACCGCATCTTGATCAAATACAATTTTTAACTGATTATCTATTTCAACAATCCCTTTAGCGCCTAATTTTTGTATTCCATCTTTATTTGCAAGAGAAACATCTTTTAAAGTTGCCTTAAATCTAGACATACTAGCTTCTATTGCAATAATATTTTTCTTACCACCCAATAATTCTACTAACTTATTGGCCTCTATTTTAAAATCCCTCTTGCCACTTTTAATAACAGCAATTGCAATAATAATTAATATTATAAGTACAATTGTATATCTTAACCATGTCATATCATCACCTCTATATTGATTATACTATAAATTTATATTTTTGCAAATAAAAACTGGGTATTAAATCTATATCATTTACACACTTTAGAATACATTATAAATGAAAAGAGGTGTTATTATGTGTGAAAACAATGAAACTGCAAACAACTGCATATATGAAATTTTAAAAACTATATTAGTTTTACAAAGAGAGGCAAATGTTGGTGATTGCTGCCTTGATACATGTGATAAAAAATGTTTAGGATGTACTCCATCAGTATGTTTCTTTAACACAAGACCAATAACAATTTATACTAAAGGATGCTGCAATACCGCACTATCTTTACCAATATCCAAATCTCCAACAGAAACAACTACTTCTAATGTATTTAGAATAGAAAAACTAGATAACAAATGTGCTACATTTAGAGTTATTGTAGCAAGTGTACAAGATGATGAAGTAACTTATACATCAACTAATTCATTCTTTACAATAAATTTAGATTGTATATGTGTACTTAAATGTTTGCAAGATACATTCATTGATACTTTATAAGGCCCTATTTGGCCTTTTTTATATTAATAATATCATCTACTAATATTTTTTTATTACTTAAAGTAATAATATAATTATCTTTCATTGCAATAATTTCTTCATTTAATTTATTTCCATTCTTTAAAGTAATTTCTACTACACTTTTATAAACAAATGAATCAGAAGAAAATATATTATCAAGTACACTTCTAACATCCATACTACTATTTATTTCATCACTCATACCTCTATAATAATAAGTATCTTTATTATTCTTTATAATCTTATCAAATTGATTAGCAAATACCTTAGGTTTATCCATAATCCTCCTTCATTAATATATATGCTTTAAAATGTATTTTTTTTCTAAAAAAGTAAATAATATTATTATGAAAAAATTATTCAAAAATAAACTAAATAAAGAAATTATAACTTCATTAATAATACTTAGTATTATAAGTATTTTAAGTATTTATAGTGCAGGTAATTTAGTTTTAAATAATACACTATATATTAAACAACTAATATGGCTTATAATAGGAATATTTATTATTTACCTAGTACTAAAAATTAATTTAAAAAATGTCTATAAACACTATAAAATACTTTATTTACTAGGAAATATATTATTACTTTTACTATTATTTTTTGCAACACCAATAAATAATTCTAAGTGTTGGTTTAATTTATTTGGTATTATTACAATACAACCTAGTGAATTTATGAAAATAATACTTATAATAGTAAATTCAATGATTTTATATGAAAATAATAATAAAAAAGATTATATAATAGTACTTAAAATATTTATTATTACATTAATTCCAAGTATTCTTACATTCCTAGAGACTGATACTGGTATGGTTATTATTTACTTTATAATATCATTTGCAATGTTATTTACTTCGAAAATAAATAAAAATTGGTTTATATTTTTATTATTATTTCTATTATTATTTATATCTATATTCTTATCTATTTACTTCTATCAAAGTGATACATTTATAAAAATATTTGGTACGAATTTCTTCTATAGAATAGATAGATTACTAGATTGGAAAAATGGTAGTGGAATGCAACTTACTAATGCATTAACTGGAATGGGAAGTGCACATATTTTTGGTTTTGGATTTAACAATACCCCAATATATTTTCCAGAAGCACAAACTGATTTTATTTTTTCAGTATTTGTAATTAACTATGGATTAATAGGTGCGACTATATTAATTATTACTTGTTTATATTTTGATTTAAATATTCTAAAAATTGCAAAAAACACAAGAAATAAAAAAGAAAAATACACAGTTATAGGAATTTTAGCAATGCTTTTATATCAACAAATTCAAAATATAGGAATGAATTTAGGACTACTTCCTATAACAGGTATAACTCTTCCCTTTATAAGCTATGGCGGATCTAGTCTAGCATCTTATATGATAGCAATTGGAATAATATTAAATATATCAAAAAAGAATGTATAACTATACCCCACTATTTTTACCAAATTTTCTTAATATTAATTTACGAATAATATCAATAGGTATAACAGTAAATGCTAAACAAACGGTAATAAATAATTCCCATCCTGTTAAACCTGATGTTCTAAATACACTTCCACCATAATATATTAAGATTAATTGTATTATTACTATAAATATAATTATTATAGAAAATATTTTATTTTTTCTTAAATTAGATAATATATTTAATCTATGAGTTCTAGCATTAAATGCATTAAATACATCTATAAATATAAGTAGAGCAAAAAATGCTGTCATAAAATATTTATCATTATTTCTATATAATGTTCTAAAAAATGGATGCTTTAAAAATAATATACACAATACTGATGAATAAATACCTGTAAATAATATTTCATTAAGCATATATTTATTTATAATCTGTTCATCTTTCTTCTTAGGGTGTTCTTTCATATATTCTATAAGTGCAGGTTCAAAACTAAACGCTAGTCCAGAAAGTGTATCCATTACCATATTAATCCATAACATTTGCACTACTGTAACAGGAGTATTAACTCCTATAAAAGGACCAACTATTGATAAAGATAATGCACAAATATTAGCAGTTAACTGTAAAATTATAAATTTTCTTATACTTTTAAATATTGTTCTACCATAAAGTATTGATGAAGAAATTGATAGAAAATTATCATCTAATATTACAATATCACTTGCTTCTTTTGCTATTTCAGTACCACTTCCCATAGCAAAACCAACATCAGCTTTTTTAAGTGCAGGAGCGTCATTTACCCCATCTCCAGTCATACCAACTACATATCCCATACTTTGAGAAAGCCTTACTAATTTACTTTTATCTTGAGGTAAACTTCTTGCAACAATTCTAAGATTTGGAAGAATCTTTTTAACCTCTTCATCACTCATTTTATTTAACTCATCACTAGTAAGTACCACATCCCCATTTTCAATTAAAGATAATTCATTTGCAATAGATATAGCAGTATCTTTATTATCACCTGTAATCATAATTGTTCTTATACCCGCATCTTTTACAAGTTCAATACCAGTTTTAGCTTCTTTTCTTATTTCATCTTTAATATATGCAAAACCAAGAAGAGCATATATATCATTATTATTACTTACTGCAAAACATAATACTCTAATTCCCTTTTTAGATATTTCATTTATTTTATTAAATATACTCTTCTTATTAGTTAAAAACTTTTTATTTCCATTAGAGTCATAATAATAATTACACATAGGAAGAATTTTTTCAGATGCTCCCTTAATATATCTATAAGTAGATGTTTCTACTTTAGAATATTTATTTTTACTATCAAATGGAATTCTTTTTATAACTTTATCCTCTACATATTTTTTATCAAAAAATGAAAGAAGCGCTCTATCTGTAATATTACCACCTATTATTTTATTATCACTATAAACACTTTCATTATTTAATATAAATGACTTTTTAACTAAATCATATAATTTATTATATTTTAATAACTCATACTCATTATCAAATTCCTTCATATCAGCACTTAAAAATCTTATAACCTCAAGACTGCCTTTAGTTAAAGTACCTGTTTTATCAGTAAAAAGCATATTTATACTTCCACTTGTTTCAATACCCATCATTTTTCTTACTAATACATTATTTTTAAGCATTCTTTTCATATTAGAAGAAAGCACTAATGTAATCATCATAGGAAGTCCTTCAGGCACTGCTACTACTATAATAGTAACTGCAAGAGTAAGAGCATATAATATATGACCTGTTATAATAGGTATATTAAAAATTGTATTTTTTATTAAATTAATATCAAAATTATTATCTATAACTATTACTGAAAATAAATATGAAATAAATACAAATAAAGCACTAACATAACCAATTCTACTAATAAATTTAGCAAGTTCTTTTAATCTGTTTCTAAGTGGTGTTTCAGGATTCTTTTCATTAATCTCATTTGCAAGTTTACCATAAAAAGTATTTATTCCAACCTTTTTTACTTCCATAATACCACTTCCACTAGCAACTACACTACCTCTATACAATGAATCTAATTTATACTTATATATTTCTTTTGTCTCTCCATTTAAAATAGACTCATCAACACTTAAAGAACCATCTATCAAAGTACCATCTGCAGGTACTTTATCACCAGATGAAAGCATAACTATATCATTTACTACAACATCATTTATACTTATTTCTTTTATAATACTATCCCTTTTTACCCTACATTTAATTAATGATGCCTCTTCTTGTAATCTTTTAAATGCCTTTTCACTACCATACTCTGAAACAGTTGAGATGAATGACGCTAAAAAAATTGCAATAACTATTCCAACAGTTTCATACCAATCAAATGATTTAATTAAAAATATAACTTTAATAGCAAGTGCAATTAATAATATTTTTATTATTGGATCTCCTAAAGATTCAAGCAATAACTTAAAAAAACTATTACTATTTGTAGATTCTATCTTATTAGTGCCATATTTTCTAATACTATCATTTACCTCATCATTATTAAGACCTTTAATATTCATCTCCTCCTACAAGAATATATTATGATTATATTAATTTTATTCTAAAAAAATATTTATTTGCAAAAATAAACATTATATGATAGTATATAACCAAAAGGAGGACTTATGAAATATTTTGAAAACAGATTTATTTACAAATTAGAAGACACTAATTATTTAGCTATGTGTGAACCAAATTATAAAAGAAATGAGTGCTATATATATGTTCCTAATGAAGATAAAAGTAACTACTATATTATACTTAGAAATCTTTATAAACGCCCATTAGATAAAGAAAGAATTATGTCACTAACTGAAGTATTAAATGAATATAGTTTTTATGAAAATGACTTTTTAAATCCAATTACAAGAACAAAAAAAGTAGTACAAGTTTTAGATGTAATAAATGAATTAGAAAAAAAGAAAAAAACATACACTAAAAAAATCTAGAATTTTCTAGATTTTTTTAAATTTGCAAATTATTTTATACTTAACTTTAATTTTTTAATGCAGTAATAGGTACGACATATACTCCATCTGGTCTTTTATATGCTGAATTAGTCATACCACATATTACGCAAAGTACTTTAGGTGCTACACCATTATCTTTTTTTATGTCATTACTAATATTAATTAAATTTTTTGCAGCATCTTCTATAGCATTTACTCCAAGTTTTATTTCAAATGCACACCAATTACCATCATCTAATTCAATAACAGAATCTATTTCTCTATTTTGATAGTCTTGATAATGGTATAATTTAGCATTAAATGAATCTGCATATATTTTTAGATCTCTTTCTACTAATGCTTCAAATAAAAACCCAAATAATTTTAAATCATTAATAAGTTTTTCTTCTGTCAAGTTAAGAATTGCACAAGCTATAGAAGGATCTGCAAAATGTCTTTTTTCTGCTTGTTTTACTCTTATACTTGATCTTATATTTGTAGAGAATGGCTCATCATTATCTAATAAAAATAATCTATCTAAAGCATCTAAATAAGAAGATACTGTATCAATATCTATATCTTCATTATCTATTTCTTTGATATCATTTTTTATTTTTGAAATTGTAATTGTAGTACTTTCATTTCTAGCAAGAGATTTTAGTAATAACTTTACTTTATGTTTATCTCTTTTTATTCCATCTAATCTATTTAAATCATTATCAATTATTAATTTTATATATTCGTTTACAATAATTCTTGAATCCATAGAAGAATAATTAATATTAGCAGGAAAACCTCCTCTTATAACTAATCTTGCAAGATTTTTTAAACTAACTTCTTCTAATCTTTTACATATATTTTTCCCTTCACAAATATCTTTTAGTGATATATCTCCTGTTGAATCACCTGATTCATATAATGACATTGTTCTAAGGCTTATTTTTCCAAATCTCCCAGCGCCTGAATGATTTATACCTTCTCTTTTTGGAGTACTTGAACCAGTTAAAATGTATTGTCCTTTATTTCCTGTTTTATCTATATCATATCTTATCTCATCCCATAAATTAGGTGCTTCTTGCCATTCATCAATAAGTTTTGGTTTTTCACCTTCTAAAATTATTTCAGGAGATATCCTTGCAAGTTCAACTTCATTAGATTGCTCACCAGTCTTTTTATAAAGAAGACTCTCACTTCTCGCATGATGTCTGCCTACCCATGTTTTACCACAATATTTAGGTCCTTCAATACTAACTGCTCCAAATAAATTTAAATATTTTTCTATCTTTTCATCTACAATTCTTTTTTTATAATTTTTTATTTCCATAAAAACCTCTCTTCTTAGATATAAACATTATATTATAAAATATAATATAATTCAATGTTATTCCGTGAGATTTTTCAAATTCATTCCGTGAGTTTTTTTATTTTTATTCCGTGAGTTTTTTGTTTAAAAAAATAAATACTTATTTCTAAGTATTTATTTAGACATAATTTCAGTAATAATATTACTTATCTCAGTTGGATTTTCTATAGATAAACCTTCTATTAGTTTTGCTTCTGCATATAATACTTTTGCATATTTTTTAAGCATTTCTTTATCTTCTTTATATAATTTTTCTAGTTTTTTAGTTATATCATGATTAATATTTATTTCTAATATTTTTTCTGCTTTAACATTATTTACACCTGGCATTGCATTAAGTGATTTTTCCATTTCTACACTTATTTCACCATGATTTGATAAACATACTGGATGATTGGATAATTTATTTGTAAATTTAATATCTTTTATATCAGTAATAACTTCTTTCATTGTATTAAACATATCTTTTGACTTTTCATTTTTCTTTTTTAATTCTTCTTTTTCTTCTTCAGTATCTAAATCTAATGAATCATTACATACATTTTTAAATCCTTTTTCCATATATTTATCAAGCATTTTTATTGCAAATTCATCTACAAAGTCTGCACAATATAATATATTATATTTTTCTTTTACTGCTTCTACTTGAGGCATTAAATCTATTTTATCAATTGATTCACCACAAGCATAATATATATCTTTTTGTCCATCTTTCATATTTACTACATATTCTTTTAAAGTAATTAATTCTTTATTCTCACTTGATGTGAACATAATTAAATCTTGTATTTTTTCTTTATTCATACCATAATCTGAATATATACCATATTTAAGTTGCATTCCAAATGCTTTAAAGAAATTAATATAATCTTCTTTATTTTCTTTTAATAATCTTTCTAATTCTTTTAATACTTTAGTTTCTATTGATTTAGATATAGTAGTTAATATTTTATTCTTTTGAATAGTTTCTCTTGATATATTAAGTGGAAGATCACTTGAATCTACTATTCCTTTAATAAAACTTAAATAATCAGGCACTAGTTCTGGACATTTTTCCATAATTAATACCCCATTTGAATATAATTCACATCCTTTTTCATATTCTTTAGTATAATAATCATATGGGGCATGACTTGGAATATAAATAAGTGAATTATATTCAATTGTACCTTCCATTTTATTATGTATATGAGTTAAAGGTTTTTCATAATCATAGAATTTATCTTTATAAAAATTATCATAATCTTCTATAGTTATATCTTTAGAATTTCTCTTCCAAAGAGGCACTAAATCATTTATAACTTCTTCATGAGTAACAGTTTCATATTCATCTTTATCATCTTTATTTTCTTTTTCTTTTAAATGCTCATGTGTTACATTCATAATAATTGGATAAGTTATATAATTACTATATTTTTTAATTAAACTTCTTATTTCATATTCATCTAAGTACTTATCATAATCTTCATCCTCACTATTTTCTTTAATAGTAAGAATAATATCTGTACCCACATCTTCCTTAGAAGCATCTTTTACTATATATCCATCTATTCCTTCTGATATCCAAGTATAAGCACTTGTTTCATTATATTTTTTAGACACTACCTCTACTTTACTAGATGTCATAAATGCTGAATAAAAACCTACACCAAATTGACCAATTATATCAATATCTTCATTCTTTTCATTATTCTCTTTAAAATCAAGAGAGCCACTTTTAGCAATTGTGCCTAAATTAGTTTCTAATTCTTCTTTATTCATACCAATACCATTATCTGATACAATTATTTTTCTATTTTCTTTATCAACCATTACTTTTATTTGTAACTTAGTATTAGATAAATCTATATTCTTATTAGTAAGCGATTCATAATGCAATTTATCAAGAGCATCAGATGCATTTGATATTATTTCTCTTAAGAATACATCTTTATTAGTATAAATTGAATTAATCATTAAATCCATTAATTTCTTTGATTCAGCTTTAAATTCTTTCTTTTTCATTTTCTACACTTCCTTTATACTTTTTTTAAGTACAATTAAATTATACTACTATAATTAGCAATGTCAATAGTTGAGTGCTAAAAAATTAGCTAATTTCTTCTATTTTCTCCAACCAAATTAATATCAATTGTCAAATTTTTAATTCTTTCCATTATTCTAGTAGACTTTAAACTATCTACTTTTCCTCTAGTTAAAGATAGTGCATTTTCTAATTCATCATATGTTAAATTTGATGTAAAAAACGTAGTAAGTCCCTCTTCCATTCTATATTGAAGAATTGTTCCTAATACCTCATCTCTTCCCCAACTAGTAACATTTTCCGCACCTATATCATCTATTAATAATAATGGTATTTTTTTAATATATTCAAACCTCTCTTTAAAATCATCATCAAAAGAAGATTTTAAACTTCTTAAAAATTCAGGCCAATATATTATTGCACTTTTTATATTCTTTTTAGATAACTCATTAAATGTTGCTGCAATTAAATATGTTTTACCACAACCAAAATTTCCATTTAAATATAATCCCTTCATCTTTTTAGCAGGATCATAACTTTTTATAAACTTAGATAACCATGTAATAACTTCTTTTCTACTTGCATCATCTAAATATATATCTTTCATACGTGCATTTCTTATATCTTTTGGCATATCAAATGCATATACATACTCATTTTCTTTATTTTCTTTTATTTCTTTATTTTTATATCTACAACTTATATATTCAAAAGATAATTTATCATCCAATACCTTTTCTTTTAAACAAAAGCCATATATATCATTTTTACATTCATTTAAACCTTTGCATTTACTACAATTTTGTTTTTCATTAAAACACATTTCTAATCTTGAAGTATATTTCATTAAAACCTCATGAGAAATATGAATACCCCTAACATACTCTTCAAATTCTTTATTCTTTAAAGACTTAATATATTCTTTCTTTAAATCCATTTTAACATTTTCTTTAAAAATATTAGTATTATTTAACTCTTTCATTTTTCACCTATACAAAATCACTAAGCATATCTTCTAACTCTTTAATATCTTCTTTATTCATTTGCTTTTTCTTAACATCTTTACCATACCAAGTAGGTAATTTTTCTTCTTTTATGCTTTTCTTCTTTTCTTTATTTTGATTCATCTTTCTATATTCTTTTTCTGCTTGTTTCATAGCGTCAGGTACAGTTTTAATATTACTTAATTTCCACTGACTTGCAATTGCTTCAACAAAATTTTTATTTAATTTATTCTCATTAATTCTTAAAACATAATCAATAAGTACATTAACAACTCCAGGATTAAGTTCTTGATTAACAAGCAACGATTCAATTAAATTAACATCCTTACTTGTAGGTTTCGCACCCCCATATTTTGCTTTTAAAAAATCATATGGACTTGTATTTTCAAAACAATTTATAAGTTTTTCTTTTAAATTATTTACATCTTTCACAGAACTATTAATTGTTCTTTTATTATATATAAGTTTAGGAGTTCCATTATATTCAAAAGAATAATAATTTTTACAATTCTTTTTTAACTCACTTTCATTTATTAATCCTTTTTCATTTATAGAATCTTTAATTAAATTAATCATAATCTCATTATCAAAATTATATAAATACGCAAGTGAATTAATAAGTTTTTTTACATTCTTAGAAAAACAATTACTATTAAGTATTCCTTTTGGCATTGATGAGGCAATAAAATCAAAATCAATTACATCATCTACCATAATTTCTAATTTATCTTTCTTTAAAATATCTTTATCAAAGCCATAATCAATATCATTTGACATCATAAATATATCACTAAATTTAACAGTTATATTTTCAAATTCACTTGTATTTATCTTTGGAATACGAAAATAATTTATTAAATTTTGATATTCTTTTTTTCCAACACAAGATAAAAGTGATGATGAAAGTATTGGATTAGAAAAGAATTCAACACATGATAAAGGACTATAAATTTCATAAATATAACTATTTACATCTCCTTGTTTTAAATATGTTTTTAATAAACCAATTGCTTCTAATTTCTTTCTTGAACTAATTATTTCTTCTAACTTTAAATTCATAAAATCCATTAAATGATGATGTGTATATTCACAACTTAGAAAAATTGATTTATTTAAATCAGACCATAATGTAAAATATAAACTTAATGCACTTGAACCAATAATTGGTTGATATAAAGTTGTTAAAACAAACCTATCATTTTCATTTAAAACACTTTTATTAACAACTACATAAACATCTGCTGGTAAAATTGACTGTTTCATTCTACATCCTCACTATACTTTGATAAAAATAAATCTTTTTCATCATCATTTTCATCTTTTTCTTCTATTTTAGGTAAATCACTAATACTAGATAAACCAAAATAATCTAAAAAATCATCAGTAGTTTTATATAATATTGGTCTTCCTGGAATATTTTCTCTTCCTACTTCTTTAATAAATCCTTTTGCTGCTAATTTTCTTATCATTTGAGATGAAGATATACCTCTTATTTCATCTACTCTAATTCTAGTAATTGGTTCATTATATGCAATAATAGCAAGTGTTTCAAGTGCTGCCTGAGATAAAACATGACTCTCTTCTTCAATTAATTTTTTATAATAATACTTATGTTCACTCTTAGTAGTAAGTTTAAGTGAATTTCCAAGATAATCAATTCTAAGACCTCTATCTTCACTCAAATAATCATTTTTCAAAGACAATACTAACTCTTTAGCAGTATCTTCATCTATTTCTAAAATACTAGAAATATCTTTAATAGTAATTCCCTCATCACCAACAACAAACAAAAGTCCTTCAAGTATTGCTTTCATACTTCACTCCCCCTAATTAAAATATTAGAAAAATTATTATCTTGTATTATTTCTATTTCTTTATTCTTAGACATTTCTAAAATACTTAAAAAAGTAACAACAACATAACTCTTATTATATCTATCAAATAAATCAATAAAATTAACCTCTTTTTTATTCTTTAATATGCATCTTATATTATTAATTCTTTCAGTAACAGAAAGCTCTTTTGAAGTTATTTTAGTATGAATAGGCTTCTCATAATCCTTCCTATCAATAAACTTTTTAAAAGCATTAATTAAATCATCAACACAAACATCACTATTATCTAACTTCTTATCACTATACTCACTTATATTAGAAGGAGTCTTTGTATAAAAATTACCTCTTATATTTTCAAGAGATTTAAAAGCACTTGTAATTTCCTTATATTTTTTATAATCTATTAATCTTTTAATAAGTTCATTTTTTGGATCTTCTTCATATTCATCAACGACATCTTCCTTTTTAGGTAATAAACTTTTAGATTTATATTCTAATAATTCAGATGCCATAACCAAATACTCAGAAGCGATATCTAAATTTAGCACCTTCATGCAATTAATATAATCTAAATACTGATTAGTAATTTCTTCTAAACTAATATCATAAATTGAAATATTAGATTTTTTTATCAAATGAAGAAGTAAATCCAATGGACCCTCAAATTCATTTATTTTAACTTCATAATGCATACAATCACATCCTATGTATAATTATACTAAATTGTGATATAATTATCTAGGTGATAGTCTGAAAAAAAATAAAATTTATTTTATAAAAATATACAAAAAAGGACAGACTTCCCCTTACCCCAAAGAAAGTCAAAAATTAAACAGGTAATTTATTGGCATTCTGATTAATTAATTCTATTAATTCTTCTGATGTAAGTCCT
>CAZKUP010000006.1:0-19670 GCA_964555985.1 uncultured Clostridium sp.
TTTAATTAATTTACTAGACACTTTATTAACACATAAAAAACCTAAAAACAAAGAAATAATAAAATAATAATGTAAAATACCATTATTAATATACCTTAAAATAATAAAATATAATAATGTATTATCTAAAATAAATAATAGATTTATAATTATTTTTATTATGCCTTTTGAATAATATATAAATTTATAATTTAAATTAAGTAAAAAAGAAAAAAATACTCCATATAAAAATGAATATATAATTGATTTAATTTGAATATCTAATGGTATCATTTGAATAATCTATTAAGCAAACTTTCCTCTTTATTTTTCTTTTTTACTGTATCAAGATAAATCATACTATTAATTTTTCCTCTTATAACAACTTTTCCTTCTATAGTATCAAGCTTAATCATTTCTAAACCTTCACCCTTAATATTCATATACCCCATAACTGTTTCTAGTAAAAAATCTTCTTTATCAAAACTTTCAATTTTATTAACACCACTAATATTAATACTACTTCTTTCAATTAAAGTCACTGAATGATTACTTGTATTATTCATATATTCTTCCTCTCTGTTACTAGTAAAGTATATGAATGTATTATTAAAAAAATGAATAAATTGCATTAAACATATGTTTGATATCTCAAGAAAAAAATAAATACCTTAAGAGTATTTATTCAGTTTTTTCAAATTCAGCAAAAACAGCCTCTTCAAACATTTTACGAGTTTCTGCATTTAATGGATGTGCAACATCCTCATTTTCATTATTTTTATTCTTACGACTTGGCATTGCAAGCATTAATTTTTCATCTTTTTCTATAATTCTAATGCCTTTTATTTTAAAACAATCATCAATTACAACAGTTGCAATTCCTTTCATACGATTATTTTCACCAGTAACTTTGTGTACTGCTACAGATGTTATTTTCATTAAATCAACTCCTTTATAATTAAATTTTATATTGTAATTTTAAAAATGTCAACACATTTTTTCGTGTATTTCAACATTACCTATAAGTATATCCGAATAAGTAAAACTTATTGTATTTCCATCTTTTGTTTTAACAACAAACACTCTATCATAAACCTCAGATATAACCCCTTCAAACATATCACATTTATTTCTAATGTTATTAACTTTAAACTCAAAAAAATGTCCTTTTTTTAATATAATATCTTTTTTTATTTTATCAACCATATTCACCTATACCCTTGGATATCCAACAAACATTGTACCTTTTGTAATAATTCCACCAATACCATCTTTTCCATATTTTGTTTTATCAATTATATCCATTAAATCAATATTTTTATTTATGTCTGTAAGGCTTACTTTTAAAGCAATAATTGCAGGGTCTAATGCATGAATATTTATTCTTTTTGGACTAGATGCAAAATTAGCGCCACTTTTTATAAGTGCTTCATAAAACGAACCACATGCACCTGCAATAATAATAAGTTTATCATGTGCCCTTTCATATTTTCTTGCTTCAATTACGGTATTAATAAAATTAGATGAATTCATATATGCATTTATATTATTAAAATCACCCTTCTTTTTATAATAAGCATCATGCCCTGTTATGACTAGAATATCAGGTTTGATTTCTGATAAATAATCTTTTATTTTACTACTCATTTCGTTTTCTTTAACACATATTCCATACGCCATAACATTAAATTTTTTATATAAATTAATGCATCTATCTAAATATTCACAATCACCATCAATATGAAGAATCTTACCTGGCAAATAAAAAAAATCATTTCTATCTAATTTTTCATCAATTCTATCAATTAAGTCAGAATCACTAATTTTATCTTCGCCATCATAATGAATAAGGTCATCTTCAAATGCATCAGCAACTAATCTTACATTAATACCTTTTAAAACATAAATATTATTATCAATACTAGATATTTTGAAAATTATATCATTATTATATGATGATCTAGTAACATAATCACCAACTTTAAACATACATATCACCAATTAAATATATGATTAATTTTTTAAATTATTACAAAACATATGTTTATACATAAAAATACAACAAACTTCCTTTACGAAAGTTTGTTTGCTATTTCAATAAATATCTCTATAGGTAAAGCTTCTGCTCTAACATCGGATTTAAAATTATGAGATAAAAGAATTTCTTCAATTATATCAAAATTATACCCTTTTAAATTGTTTTTTAATGTTTTTCTTTTTTGCTTAAATGCATCTCTTACTAATTTAAAAAATAACTCTTCATTTGATACATTATATTTATCTTTTCTTTTTTCTAAAGAAATAACCACACTATCAACATTTGGTTTTGGTATAAATACATTTTTACTTACTAAGAATAATTTCTTTACATTAAAATAATAATTAATAAAAATAGTTAATGAATTATAATCTTTTGAATTTGGTTTTGATGAAAATCTATCACCAACTTCTTTTTGTACCATTACAACAATTTTATCAACATTTATTTTATCATCAATTATCTTTGTAATTATAGGAGTTGTGATGTAATATGGCAAATTTGCAACAACATATAATTTTTTATATGTATATTTTTTTAAATCTTCTTTTATATTTCTATTCAAAAAATCATCAAAAATTATATCAACACCATCTATTGTAGATAATATAGGTCTAAGAGTTTCATCAATTTCATAACCAATAACTCTCTTTGAATTTTTAACAAGTTTTTTAGTTAATGCCCCTGCACCACAACCTATCTCAATAACTATTGTGTCATTGTCAATATCACATGATAAAACAATATTATTTAATACATTATCATCTGTTAAGAAGTTTTGTCCAAATTTCTTTTTAAATTTAAAATCATATTCTTTTATAAAATCTTTTTGTTCCATATAAACTCCAATCTAGTACAAAAACTCCATATAGGAGTTTATCTACCATATCTAAGTACTTCAAATTTAACATTTTTTTGTCTTCCAAATTCATATACTAATGAAGATTTTTCAGTAGCAAAAAGTAAATCAAAAAGTACTTCACCATCACCCCAAGCATTATTCATAGCACCACCTCTATCTAAAACAATACCCATTATATATCCATCTATTCTTTCTCCAGTAATTCTTATAACTGTACCAAATGGAAATACATTAGCACCCGCAAGTATTCTAAGCTCACCATACGAATCATCAATATATGTTGTAGTTATTGATGTAATTACTCCACTAACATTTTCTGCAACTTTATATCCAGACGCAGTTATACCACTACATCCAGAGCAATCTGGTCCATATGCAGTTATCGTACCATAGTATGTATCTAAAACTTTTTCATTACTTATATCTTTTATTGTATTTTCATTTCTTTTCTCAGTAGTGGCATACTCAACAAAATCATACTGAGAATTTAAACTAAGAATAGACCCAACCTCTTCTATATCTCCTGTAATAAACACATTTAATCCTACACATCCTAAAACTAATATAAATAAAAATATTTTTAAGAATTTAGTAGTAAAATTGGTCATTATTTCACCTCTCATAAATAAATGTTATCATATTTAATTACTTAAGTCAAATAATCTAATCGAAGTATCACTAGTAATCTTTAAAACTTCTTCACAAGAAATACCTTTTAAATTAGCAATATATTCAGCAATATATTTTAAATTTAATGGTGTATTTTTCTTCCCTCTAACTGGTTCTGGTGACAAATAAGGAGAATCAGTTTCTAAGACAATATCATTTAAAGATATTTCTCTAATAACATCTTTTAAATTACATTTCTTAAAAGTAATTACACCACCAACACCTATTTTAAATCCTAGTTTAATAAAATTATTTGCCATTTCTATACTCCCAGAAAAAGCATGTATAACACCCTTAACATTATATTTACTCAATATATCATATGTATCTTGAATAGAATCTCTACTATGTACAATTACTGGTTTATTATATTTTTCAGCAATATCTAATTGTTTTTTAAATAATTCTATTTGTTCATTTTTATTTTCTTTACCATAATAATAATCAAGTCCAATTTCTCCTATTGCAACAACTTTATTTATATTTTTTTCTATAAAATATAAATAATCTTTTGGTAATTTCAAAACTTCTGACGGATGAAAACCTATTGCAGGATATAAAAACTTATACTTAGAATATAAATTTATAACTTCTAGATTAGATTTCTCGTCACATCCATTATTTATACATAAAATTTTTTCTTCACTTATTTTATCAATAATGTCATATAAATTATCAAATTCACTTTCAAACAAATGACAATGTGTATCTATCATAAAATCCTCCCATAAAGAAAAATATACCATAGTGGTATATTATAACTCTCTTACATACTTCAAAAATACTGCGAAAAATCCAACTACTACTACTAAATACAACAAATCAATATAAGAAAATTTTTGAATTAATGACAAAATACAAAAAAGTATAATAGCAATAAATCCAATCGTAGTTCTTATTATTGACTTACGAATTGATTTCTTCATAGTTTCTCCTTTTTTACAATATTTACAACAATATAATCATATCACAAAAATATTAGTATACAAATATATGTGTAAAATATATTTGTAAAGTTTACACTAATTTTTGTAATGCTTCTAATATTGATTGAATTGGAGTATATATTATTTCTATCCCCTCATGTGGTACAGTAACTATTTTTTCAACTAACCAATTGTACATTATAGGGCCAATATAATACCATATTGCAATTAATCCTGCAAATTTAAGAATTGGAATATCTATTCCAAAAAATCTTAATATTAAATTTAATGCAAATAATATTAGAAATAATGTAACTAATAATAATACAATTGGAAAAATTATATCTTTAAAAAATATCATAAATCACCTCTTTACTATATTGAGTATATCATATTTATTACTTTTTTACATCAATTCTGTTAAATAAAGGCTCAGGATTATTTAAAATTGTGTCAAGTTTTAGACCACCAAAAGACTTTACACTTTCATATGAAATGACATTTGTATTTAATTGTTTAAATATATTATTTGAAGTGTTAGGAATAAATGGTGATAATAACACAGCACTTATTCTTATAGACTCAAGTAAATTATATAATACTGTAGAAAGTCTATCTTTCTTTTCTTCATCTTTAGCTAAAATCCATGGAGTTGTTTCATCAATATATTTATTACATTTTCTTAGCAAATTAAATATTTCATCAATAGCTTCACTAACATGTAATTGATTCATTTTTTCATCTACAACTTTATATAAATTAACTGCAGTGTTAATAAGATCATTATCAATCTCCTCTGAAACATGATGATTTAATACAACACCATCAAAATATTTTTTAGACATACTTATAGTTCTATTTACTAAATTACCTAAAATATTTGCCAAATCAGCATTTGTTCTATTAATAAGTGCTTCAACAGAAAAAACACCATCATTTCCAAAAGAAACTTCTCTAAGTGCAAAATATCTAACTGCATCTACACCATAAGTATCAATATATTCTCTTGGATCTCCATAGTTTCCAAGAGATTTTGATATTTTTCCGCCATCTATAATTAGCCATCCATGACCAAATATTTTCTCAGGAAGCGGTAAATCTAATGCCATCAATAATGCAGGCCAAATAATAGTATGAAATCTAACTATTTCTTTACCAACTAAATGTAAATTTGCAGGCCAAAACTTTTTAAATAATGAATCATCATCACTCATATAACCTAGAGCAGTAATATAATTAGTAAGTGCATCTATCCAAACATATACGACATGTTTAGGATCAAAATCAACAGGTATTCCCCAATTAAATGTAGTACGAGATACACACAAATCCTCTAATCCAGGTTTTAAGAAATTATTTATCATTTCATTTTTTCTTGAAACAGGTTGTATAAATTCAGGATGTTCTTCATAATATTTTATAATTCTATCTTGATATTTTGATAATTTAAAGAAATAACTTTCTTCTTTAACTAAATGAACTTCTCTATTACAATCAGGACATTTACCATCTACAAGTTGTGTTTCAGTCCAAAAAGATTCACAAGGAGTACAATATAAACCTTCGTATTCTCCTTTATAAATATCTCCTTGCTCATATAACTTATTAAATATTTTCTTAACAGACTCTTCATGATATTCATCAGTAGTACGAATAAACTTATCGTATGAAATACCCAAACTACTCCATAAACTCTTAGCATTTAAAACTATTTTATCAACATATTCCTTAGGTGTTACACCTGCTTCTTTTGCCTTCTTTTCAATTTTTTCACCATGTTCATCAGTGCCAGTTAAAAAGAAAACATCATCCCCTATTAATCTTTTATATCTTGCAATTGAATCTGCAATTATAGTTGTATAACAATGTCCAATATGAAAATCAGCACTTGGATAATATATTGGAGTTGTAATATAAAATTTAGCCATACAATCATCTCCTATCTGTGGAACCTATTCCACCAATTCTTTCGTTAATTATTTCATCTTCATCATCAACAGTTAAATATTTCATAAATACCCCTTGAGCGACCCTATCATTCACATTAATAACAAAATCTTCTTTCCCATTATTTGTTAATTTAACCTTAAAATGTCCCTCATTATCTTTATTATTATAGTAATCTGCATCAATTACACCAACACAATTGGTTAAAAATACATCATGTTTATAACCTAGTGAACTTCTAGAAAATATATACAATACTTCATCATCATTCATACAAACCTTTAACCCTGTATTTAATATTTTAGATTCACCTGGGTTAATAGTCAAATTATCAACACTTCTAATGTCATATGCAGCACTTAATTTAGTACTTCTTTTTGGTAATATAATTGAATTATACAAATCCTTATCATCACTTACCTGTTTTTTAAATTCATCAAAACTTATCTTAAAAAACTTTCTCAAATAAATCCCTCCTAACAAAAAATAAAAATCTATAATCTAAGGGTTCAAAAGAACGGTACCACCTTAGTTCATAGATTCTATGCACTTAAATTCTTAACGCGAATATACGATTTAGCTCCAAAACCATATTCAATTTGTATGTATACTTTTTTTCACCAACCAAAAGCTCTCTATAATACATTTACAAACCTACTCATTTCTTCATTGCAAAATAATTAAACAATAAGATTATATCACAATAAAAATATGGAAACAACTATTTATCAAAATTTTACTCTAAATGCTTACTTAAAAATTTAGCAATAAAACGAGCACTCTTCTCAACTAAATCATCAATTTTGTTTTTTGATAAGATTATTACTGCACCCACAGGGACACCAGAAACAACAACCGAACTAATAACATAAAAGCATTCCTCATTACACTCCTTTGTAATTTGCAAATCAAATGTTTCATTGTTTATAGTTGTATGTCTTTTTTTTAATTGTCCAATTATCTCATCATCTATATCTTTTCCTAAATATTTTTTCTTTAAAGAACCAGATACAGCAATAACCTTATCCAAATCAGTTATAATTATATCATTATCTACCACATCATAAAAAGAATCACTACAATTTTGTGCCACATCACATAAATCAGACATATATGAATATTTTTTTAATACAACAGCATCTCCATTTACAAATATTTCCATTGATTCACCTGTTTTAATCTTTAATTTATTTCTTATTTCTTTAGGTATAACAATCCTACCAAGTTCATCAATTCTTCTTAAAACTCCTGTTGATTTCACAATAATACCCCACTTTCTTTGTTATCCTTTTTATTATGTGAGTGTAATTGCAAAATATACCAATTTACTTTGAATTAACTCTATTATGGAGTAAGTATATAATATGAGTTTTCTTTAATCAATAGGTTTATAATAATTGGAAAAAATTACCAATTTTAAGAATTTAATCTAAATAATTTAATATTTCAATGATATAATAAATCCAATGTTTTTCTAAATTATGAATAGAAAGTGTTAATACAATTCTACTATTTATATAAGATAATTTAAAATTCTTACATACTTTATAGGCGTTAATAAATAAATCATCCGGCTTAATTTTATTACTATAATCCTTAGAAAAATGTAATTCTATAAAATCATCATTTTGCTTAACAATTTCAATATTTTTATCTTTTTTCATACTTTCAAATAATTCTTCATACATATATATTTCTAAGTTTTTACTAATTTTACCAAAACGATCTTCTATAATACTTTTTGCCTCTTTTAATGCTTCAAGACTATCAATTTCATTTATTATCTTGTGAATCTCAATTTTTAATTTATCATCGCTTACATATGAATCTTCAATATGTGTTTCTACACTTAATGATGGAGGTAATTCATTTTCTTCCTTGATATCTTCAATACCTAATTTAATATTACTTATTTCTTCATTAAGCATTCTTAAATATAATTCAATACCAATTGTATCAATGAATCCAGATTGTTCACTTCCCAAAACATCACCAGCGCCTCTAATTGATAAATCTCTCATCGCAATTAAAAAACCGCTTCCTAATTGAACAAATTCTTTTATTGCAGAAAGTCTTTTAGTTGCAATTTCACTTAATACCTTTTGCTTAGAATACATTAAATATGAATAAGCAACTCGATTAGAACGTCCAACTCTACCTCTAATTTGATATAATTGACTTAAACCAAACTTTTCAGCATCTAATATTATTAAAGTATTAACATTTGGAATATCAATTCCAGTCTCAATTATTGTTGTACATAAAAGAACATTAAACTCCTTATTTACAAATTTATACATTATATCTTCAATCTCATTTTTATTCATTTTACCATGTGCACATGCAATTTTTACATCAGGAATAAGTCTTGTAAATTCACTAATTTTTTCATCAAACAATTCAATTCTATTACATAAAATATATACTTGACCATCTCTTGATAATTCTTTATATATTGCATCTTTTATAACACTTGTATTTTCTTCAAGAACATAAGTTTGAACAGGATATCTGTTAAATGGGGGCGTTTCAATTAAACATAAACTTCTAAGACCCACCATTGACATTTGAAGTGTTCTTGGAATTGGTGTTGCAGATAAAGTAAGTACATCTATATTAGATTTATATTTTTTTATTTTTTCTTTATGAGTAACACCAAATCTTTGTTCTTCATCAACAACTAATAATCCAATATCATTAAATACTATATCATTAGAAAGTAATCTATGAGTTCCAAATAAAATATCAATTTTTCCACTTTTTAAATCCTTTAAAATTCTATCAGAATCCTTTTTTGATGTATATCTATTTAAAAGAGCTATATTAACTGGAAAATTTTTAAATCTTGAAATCGCCGAATTATATTGTTGATTAGAAAGTAATGTAGTTGGACACAAATAAGCAACCTGTTTATTAGAACAAACCGCCTTAAACATTGCCCTAAAAGCAACTTCTGTTTTACCATAACCAACATCACCACATAAAAGCATATCCATTGGACTATTATTTTCCATTTCTTTTTTTATTTGCTCAATAGCCTTTATTTGATCAGCTGTTTCTTGATAAGGGAATTCACTTTCAAATAATTGCTGAATAGGTAAATCCTTTTTAAATGCAAAACCACTTTTAGTCTTTCTTTCTATTGCAACCTTAAGTAATTCCTCTGCAATATTTTTTATTTTACCCTTTACTCTTGCTTTAGTTTTTTGCCAATCTAAACTTCCCAATTTATTAATTCTTGGAACAATACTATCATTGGATGAATATTTATTAATTAATTCTATTTTCTCAACAGGAATATATAATTTTCCATCATCTTTATATTTTATTTGTAAATAATCCTTAACAATATTCCCCTTCTTTAAAGCAACAATTCCTTGATAAATTCCTATTCCATGCATATTATGAACAACATAATCACCAACATTAAGCGAATCTACTTTAGAAATTTTAGTTCCATACTTAAATTTACTCTTATAAACTGTTTTAGATGATACATTTTTAAATAAATTAGAAGATGATAAAACAATTAAATTATCATATTCAAACCCCTTTATAATTGACTTAATTACAATATTTACTACATTACTTTTTATATCATTTAAAGTGGTTTTAACAAAAGGAACAGTTATAAAGTTCGAAACGTTATTATATTGAACATTAGAATCAAGACAAATTATAACAGTTTTTTTAAGTTCAATATACTCCTCAAGTTTTGAATTTAGTAAATTAACATTATCATCAAAATTCATCGCATCTTTACTATTATATACATCAGTCCTATCAATTTTTAAATTTGGTAATATACTATCTACACTCGATATATATATTTCGCATTTCTCGGAAAATTCCCCTAAAGAAAACAAAATTTTATCTTTTTCGAGCGAAAAATTGTATAAATTAAATATTTCCTCTTCTAAATTTAAATAAGAATTATATATTTGAGAATAATCTTTATAAATTAATATTGGATTATCTAAATAATCTGTTATTTTAGAAACTTTTTCAAATTTTGAATAATTTCTTTGAATTTTACTAGATTCATCTATTTCTTTATCAGATAAAAACTCACTAAATGGATTAATAGTAATACTATTAATTTCCTTAATGGACAACTGAGTATTAATATCAAAATATCTTATAGATTCAATTGTATCTCCCCAAAACTCAATTCTAATTGGATTATCCTCATTTACAGGAAATATATCAAGAATATAACCTCTATTTGATACTTCCCCCGTCTTAACAACTAAAGTTTCCTGTTTATAACCTGAATTACATAATTTTCTAAACAATAAATCCTTATTGAACTCTTTATTAATTGATAAATTTATAACATACTCACTATATTTATCTTTTGTTGGTAATAATCTTAATAACCCCATTAAATTAGTAATTATAATTTTTTTACTAGTACTATTAATCATATTATTAAGAGTTTCTAGTCTTGTTATTTCAAGTTCAGGACTACTAACTGATTCTTCTATTATAAAATCATCCATAGGGAATATATATACATTATCTGAATACTTAGATATAGAATTATATAACTTATTAGCTTCATATAATGTACTTGTAACAACAAGAATATTAGAATTATTTTTTAAATAAATATCATTTATATATATTGACTGCAATTCATCAGATAAACCAACAACATTCGTTAAACCATCTTTTATATTCTTAAAATTCATAACTAACCTCACATTCAAAAAGATACATTTTTATATGCACCCATTATTTTTATTATATTTTGTCATTAAATCAGAAAAAGAAATACTTAAATAATCATCAATAATATTTGGAATTTTATTTATTATATTATTAATTAACTTCATATCATCATTATTTATTGTACTTAAAACATAATCTTTTGTATCTATTAATTTATTATTTGATATACCAATCTTTATTCTTTTATAATCTTTAGTTCCAAGATTATACTCAATATTTTTAAGTCCATTATGCCCACCTGAACTACCAGATGCTTTGATTTTGATTCTACCTACATTCAAATCTAAATCATCATTTATGATTAAAATATCATTTATATCAATTTTTAAATAATCTACAAATTTTTTTATTACGTCACCTGATAAATTAATATATTCCTGGGGTTTTAAAAATATTATCTTTTCACCAAATATATTTGTTTCAGAATATATCCCACCAAATTTTGACTTACAATTAGAACAATTATAATACTCTAATAACTTATCTATTGCCATAAAACCAATGTTATGTCTTGTATTTTCATATTGTTTACCAGGATTTCCTAGTCCTACTATTAGTTTCATTATCAACTCATCCCTTCCAAATTATTTCCCGGGAAATAATTTTACTTCTTTATATATATCACTTTTTGCAACTTTTCTATCTTTTGCAACCTTTTTTATTGCTTCTTTTTCACTTAAACCATCTTCAATATACATCTTTACATGTTCAGCAACAGATATATCATCATACCCAACCTCAGCATTATTACCAGATACAACAATAACAAATTCACCTTTTGGTTCGCCTATTTCAGCAATAACATCAGATATTGTACCACGATATATTTCTTCATACTTTTTACTTATTTCACGTGAAACACTGATCAATCTATCACCAAATACTTTCTTAACGTCATCAAGCATTTCTAAAATTCTATGTGGAGCTTCATAAAATATTATAGTCATTTTTACATTTTTTAATATCTCTAATTCATTTTTTCTTTTAGATGATTTACTATTTAAAAACCCGTAAAAAACAAATTTACTAGCATCTATTCCAGAAGAAGTTAACGCAGGTATAGCAGCAGTAGCACCAGGTAAAGATACTACATTAAATCCAGCATCAATTGCTTTTTTTACACAAACATTCCCTGGATCACTTAATATAGGAGTACCCCTATCTGATACAATTGCAACATTCTTTCCATTTGATAAATATTCCAATACTTTTAAAGAAGAAATATCTTCATTATATTTATGTGATGGTATAAGTTTCTTCTTTATATCAAAATAATTTAATAAATTAATTGTTACCCTGGTATCCTCAGAAAAAATAACATCAACATCTTTCAAAACAGATATTGCTCTAAATGTCATGTCTTCAAGATTACCAATTGGAGTTGGAACAATATATAAAGTTGTATTACCATTATAACTTTTTTGACTCATTTTACACCTCAAATTATTTCCCGGGAAATAATTCTGTATTTATTTCCCAAAATTACATAATATTTCTTTTATTTCTTTTGTATAATCATCTTTTTCATCTTGAATAAATATTGGATTCAATATTTTAATACCTGGGTTACCATTTTTAGTACCTTCAATAAGCATTATTTTAGAATTTTTTGATGACTTAGGATAAACAAATTGTATCCTTTTTGGTTCAATTGAATTTTCTTTCATAATATTTATTACTTCAATTAATCTTTCTGTATCAATTACAATTGCAATATTTCCCATATTTTTTAACAACTTTTTTGCAATTACAAATATATTTTTTATTGTTAATGTTTCCTCAGTTCTAGCAATTTTTTTATTTATATTTGTGGAGGACTTCATATTTGATTTAAAATATGGTGGATTTGAAATAATTGTATCATAATAATTATTATTCATATTTAAATAAAAGTTGTTTATATCTTCATTATATAATTTTATTTGTTCTTGTTTAGTATTGTATTCAACGCTCTCTAAAGCAAGTAAGTAAGATTCTTTTTGAATTTCAACACCATCAATTAAAGCATTAGTTCTTTTTGTTAACATTAATGGAATTGGTGCATTCCCTGTACCTATATCTAATATATGTGATGAAGATTTATTAATTGTGACAAAATTTGCAAGTAATATTGAATCAATAGAAAACATAAATTTATCAGTATCTTGATAAATTTTTAATTCTCCATCCCATAATAAATCATTTAATACTTTCATCTAAAGATATAGTTAAATAATCATCATCATCTGTTTGAATTGTATACTCTCTTTTTAAAATATTCAACTCAACAACTTTACCTGTCTTACCATCATATTTAACCCTTTCGCCTAAGTTAGGTAATCCCTTTTTATATTCATCATAAACATCATTTTCATATGTCAAACAACATAATAATCTACCACATACACCATTAATTTTACTTGGATTCAAAGATAAATTTTGATTTTTTGCCATATTTATAGACACAGTATCAAAATTAACTAAATAGTTAGAACAACATAATGTTCTACCACATGGACCTATTCCACCAACATCTTTTGCTTTATCTCTTACTCCAACTTGTCTTAATTCTATTCTAGTTTTAAATATACTTGCCAAATCTTTTACCAAATTTCTAAAATCTATTCTTGAATCTGATAAAAAATGATATACAAGTTGTTCACGATCAAATGTAAAACTTGCATCAATTAATCTAATATTTAGGTTGTATTTTTTTATTAGCTTCTCACATTCAACAATAGCCCTTTTCGCGTCATTTATATTTGATTTATGTTTCCTATAATCATCTTTTGATGTTATTCTTATTACATTTTTTAATGGTAAATTCAAACTATCTTTTTTCTTTTCCAATATATTTGTGACAGTTTTTCCATATTGTAATCCTCTTTCTGTCTGAACAATAACATTAATATTCTCTTTTAAATCTAAATTATTAGGGCTAAAATAATAAACTCTTTTATTATTATCAAATACCACTCCTATTACTTTTTCCATTATTTTCCTCCATATCAATTATCAAACTATCAATTAACATATTTGTATTTATATTATTACGTATTAACTTTTGTTTTTCAATAAATATATTTATCTTTTTTAATACATTATCAAATGAGTTTAATTTAGAAACATATTCCAATAATTTAATATTATCATTAAAAAACATAATATCTCTATTTAATTTGATATTTATAACATCCCTATAAAATAAAATTAAACATTCAAAAAAATTATATATTTCATTTTTTTCTTTAAATTTATCTAAAAACAATTTGTTTTCATTTAAAATACATTTAATTTTATTTGTTTCATAATAATCAATAAAATTATATACATTATCAACAAATTCCTTATGATAGTCCTCTATTAAAGTAATATCACTTATTTTAAATATAGTAAATGCAATTTTACAAATAGTAACATTTTCAGTTATATCATTTAATTTTATATGTTCTTCTACATTATTTTGTCTAAAATTTAATATTTGACATCTAGAAGATATTGTTTTCATAACTTTATTAACATTATTTGTAAGTAAAATTGCAATTATTCCTTCTGCAGGTTCCTCTAAAAACTTAAGTAAACTATTTGCTGCAGCAACATTAAGTTTATCAGCGTCATATATTATATATATTTTATAATCACTTTCAAGAGGTTTCGTACTAAAACTTTTTTGTAATTCATCAAGTTGTTCTTTTTTTATAAATTGACCATCAGGTCTTATTACTTTTAATTCCTGATATAAACCATTTTCTATTCTATTACATTTACTACATGTTTTATATTCAAGAATATCATTATGTTCTTTACATAATATACATTTAATAAATTCAATAATCATTTTTTCTGCATAGATATTATTATTTAAATCAAATAAATATGCATGGGATAAATTTCCATTCAATGCATTTTTTAATTGTTTATAAATAATAGGCTCAAGTTGTTCGTATTTATTAAACATAATCTCACTTCCTCTTTATAAAAAATATAATATTATAACTGATAAAAATGGTATAGACAAAAAACCAAAAATTGTTGTAAATAAAAGAGTCACAATATTTATTGGAATTACAAAATTAAAAGGCGTAATCATCAAATTAAATGCAAATAATGTAAAACCAGAAACTACTATTTTTTTTATTGCATTAAATATAAAATTCATATAATTTCACATTCCTTTCGTTTTACTTAAAGTGTATAGTTATTTAAAAACAACTATATTTCATAATATTATATGAATTTTATTTTTTTACTATGAAATTTTATTTCTATTATTAATTGCCATAGATAATGTCATTGGATCTAAATATTCCATATCTGCTCCCATTGGTATTCCATAGGCTATTTTAGACACAAGAACATTTGTTTGTTCGAGTAGTTTTGATATATATAATGCTGTTGTTTCACCCTCAAGTGTCGGACTAATTGCAATTATTACTTCTTTTATAGAATTATTTTTTACTTTATTAACAAGTGAAGATATTTCAATATCATTTGGTCCTTTTCCATTTATTGGAGAAATAAGTCCATTTAAAACATGATACTTACCATTATAACTTCCCATCCTTTCTAGTGAAATAATATTTTTAGCATCTTCTACAACACATATAACTGTATCATCTCTATCTTCATTAGAACAAATACTGCATTTATCATTCTCAGTAATATTTCCACAAGATGAACATTTTTTTATTTTATGTTTAACATCTATAATTGAATTTGAAAATGTTTCTATTTCTTCATCTTCCATATTCATAATTGCAAATGCCAAACGTTCAGCTGACTTTTCGCCAATACTTGGCAATTTTTTTAATGAGTTAATTAAATTATTTAAACTATCTGGGTAATTCATTATAAAAGTCCAGCCATTCCACCAAATTTACCCATTTTTGACTCAGTATCTTTATTAATAGCTTTAATATTTTCATTTGCTGCTACAAGTATTAAATCTTGCAACATTTCAATATCATCTTTATCTAATGAATCTTGATTAATTATTATTTTAGATATTTCTTTTGTACCTTTTGTTTCAACAGTAACAAATGATTGAGTAGAAACATATGTTTTATCATCAATTTCCTTTTTTGCTTTTAACATATCTCTTTGTAATTTTTGTGCTTGTTGCATCATTGCTTGCATATTCATATTTTATCATCCTTCCATTTCTACTATATCACTACCAAAGATACCAACAATATCTTCAATAGGATCTAGATTTTCTTTATTGTCTTTATTTTCATCGATGTTTTCATCCATCAAATCTATTTTACCATTTTTCTTTTTTAAATCAACATAATATGGTCTTAAATTTTTCCATTCTTCTTCTGATATTGCAACTATTTTTACAATATGATTTAATTCATTACTAAAAATTTCTCTTATTAATTCTATTTCTGAATCATTATCAGTTACTCTACTAGCATATTTATAAACAAGCAAAATATGATCACTAGACGCTGCTGCAACAGAAGAATCCTTTAAAATAGAGGCAGCATTTTTATATGTACTATCAATCATGTAATCATCTAAATTCAAATATATTTCTTGAACAATGTTTTTATATTTTGTAGATGCTTCTGCAATTGTATTATTAATAAGTGCAGTTTTATTACTAGTTTGAGTATTAATACTAACTCTACTATTATTTTTTTCAAATGCTTCATTTGATAAAGAGACATTTGAAACATCAATAATTTCTTCTTTATTTGAAATATTCGTACTACAACTTTCTTCTTCATTAACAGTAATAATCTCATCTTTTTTTTCTAATTTGCTTTGTTTTAAAGTTGATGTATTATTTAAAATATTTTCATGTTTTTTTGCAATATTATCAAGATTTTTATTATTAGAATTTATTTCTAATGAAACATCATTATAATTTGATAATAAACATAATTCAAACAATACTCTAGGATAATTACTATTTTTTAAGTTTTTAGACAAATTTTCTAATTTTAAAATAATATTTTGTGTTGAACTTAAATCTAATTTATTTGATAAATCATATATTATATCTTTTAAAAATAAAGTTTTATTTTCAAAGTATTTTGGCGCTTTCTTATTTATTAATACATTTCTAAAAAGCATAAGCATACTATCTAATAACAAATCAAAATTTTTACCACACGAATATATGTTCGCTATTATATCAAGGGTCTTATCCTGATTTTGTTCAATATAACTATTTGCCAATTCACTAAGAGTATTCGTAGAAACAATCCCTTTTAAATTGTATATATCATCAATATCAATTTTTTTATTAGAATACGAACTTAATTGATCTAATATACTTATCGCATCTCTCATTGCTCCATCGCAAATTCTTGAAATTTCATATATAGCTTCATCATCTATTTCAATATTTTCACATTCTGATATATATTTTAATCTTCTATATATATCATCTTCAGAAATCTTTTTAAAATCAAACCTTTGACATCTTGAAATAATTGTAATTGGCAATTTTTGTGGGTCAGTTGTTGCCAAAATAAATATTACATGACTAGGAGGTTCTTCCAAAGTTTTTAGTAATGCATTAAAAGCCCCTGTTGAAAGCATATGAACTTCATCTATTATATATACTTTATATTTGCATAAAACAGGAACTAATTTAATTTTATTTTTTAATTCACGAATTTCATCAACACCATTATTTGATGCTGCGTCAATTTCAATTATATCTTGAATCTCATCTGTATTTTCATTCAAACAAAGTTCACATTTTCCACATGGTTTATTATCAACCATATCCAAACAATTTACTCTCTTAGCAAATATTTTAGCAATTGTTGTTTTACCAGTGCCTCTTGTTCCAGTAAATAAATACGCATGGCTAACTTTATTATTTTCAATTGCATTATTTAATGTTTTAATTATAAATTGCTGACCACAAACATCTTCAAATTTTGAAGGTCTATATTTTCTGTATAAAGATTTATATGCCATTTTTTCACCTTCTTTTCATATATAATTATATCATTTTTATTCATATAATTAAAAGAATTTAACAAAAAAAATAAATTATTTGCAATAAAACATATGTTCGCTAACGTATTGTCTTAAAAAAAGTATTTATTTGTTCATTTATCTCGTTTTTCATCATACCATAGTTAATAGAAATATTATTTTCTTTTGCAATTTGTTCGTTATAATAATTACTTTTAGAATTTCTCACTCCACAAAATACATTTTTAATTCTTGACTCTACTATTGCACCCATGCACATCAAGCATGGTTCTAAAGTCACATAAATTGAGCAGTCCTCTAATCTCCAATCTTTTATTTTTTTACATGCCTTTTCAATAGCAATAATTTCCGCATGCTTTATAGCATTTTTATGTTTTTCCTTTCTATTATGAGATTTTGCAATCACAACACCATTCTTAACAATAACTGCGCCTACAGGCACTTCTCCTATTTTTAAAGCTTTATTTGCTTCCTCAAATGCTAGAAGCATATATTTTTCTCCCATTTTTTCACCTCTTTATTATATAAATTATTTCCCGGGAAATAATTTATAAAAGAACACTATGATAATAATATATTTTTTGTCAAATTTCAAGTTCAAATTATTTCCCGGGAAATAATTTGAAGGTTTTTATTACAAATATTTCCAATCAATTATCTAAACAAAGAAATTCAATATGTAATCTATCACTTCTTATATATAATTATTAACATATACTGTGTATATAATTATATATATATCACATAAAAGCATTTCACAAATGTTTCACGTGAAACATTATCTTTTTTGTAAAATTTAAGTTTCATTAATGAGCGAATTTTGTGAAAAAATGATATTTATTAAATTAATTGTTTTTTAGAGAATTCATTATATGTTTCACGTGAAACATTATCTAAACACGCAAAAATATATGTATTTATTTAAAATATTTACTGTAAAAAATTAAATATTTTAATATTTAACGCGGAATATTATTTTGTTTAGAGTATTAAATTGATTAGTAAATTGGTTTTTTATTGTTAAATTCAAACTAAATGATGAATTCTATTAATTTAATTATATGTTCCACGTGAAACATATTTAATACACATTTATTTAAAACAATAATAATTAAATATTTTTTATAAATCAAAAATGTAATTAAAAACATAAAAGTAGCAAAAACTAAAAAAGAATGTTTCACGTGGAACATTAATATATTGATATAAAAAATGCGTACACATTTAGAGAACACTTTGGTTGCTACCTTCCGGTCCTAGCCATTTAAGTGATGTAAATGTTACGCAATATAATTATATAATAATTTATTAAAAAAAGCAATGTTTTTACCAATGTTTCACGTGAAACATTGGTTTAAATTTTAACATGAATAGGGGTAAATATAATTGTTGATGAATAAAAATACATAAGTAAATATTTTTATTAAATATCAGTGAAATATATTTTTCTTATCTTTGTTAAGTAAGTATTAATGTTTCACGTGAAACATAAAACAGCGAATGCTTGTGTGAACATATGTTCGCGCGAACAGTGAAAAAATATATCGAACAACTATCGAACAACTATCGAACA
>CAZKUP010000006.1:19770-27132 GCA_964555985.1 uncultured Clostridium sp.
TATCGAACAACTATCGAACAACTATCGAACACGACAAGATTTATATCGAACATAAATCGAACGCTAATAAAATGGCCTTAAAGATTAAGCAAAGAAAAAAAATATAATAAACAAATGTTTTGATGAATGTAAATAAAAAAGAAGCTCTAAGCTTCTTGTGAATCTATTTCAGATTCTTTATTTTCACAATCTTCTTTTGGAATATTAAAAACAGATGTGACTTTTTGATTTTCTTTAAGATTTATTAAACGAACTCCCTGAGTAACTCTACTTGTTCTAGATACCTGTGAAATTGGAATTCTTATAACCATACCGCTGTCTGTTATAATCATTAAATCCTCTTCATCAGATACTACTTTAAATGCAACTATATTACCGGTTTTTTCTGTAGAATTTAGTGTTTTAACACCTTTACTTCCTCTATGAGTTGTCCTATATTCATCAATTAATGTTCTCTTACCATAACCATTCTCAGTTACAACAAGAACTTCTTTTCCATCTGATGCAACATTAGCATCAATACAGAATCCATCACCTAAATCAATACCTTTTACTCCTGATGCTGTACGTCCCATAATTCTTATTTCATTTTCATCGAATTTGACAAGTCTATCATTTGATGAAGCCATTGCAATAAATTGTTGGCCATCAGTCTTCATAACAGATATTAATTCATCATCTTCTTTTAAAGTTATTGCTAGTTTACCATTTTTTCTAATATTATCAAATTCTGAAATATTACATCTCTTAATTAAACCGGATTTTGTAACAAATACCAAATACTTATTCGCTTCATCTCTTGATACAGTAAACATAGCAGAAATCTTCTCATCCTTATCAAGAGGTAAAATATTTACAATTGGAAGGCCTTTCGCAGTCCTACTAAATTCAGGAACTTCATATCCTTTCATTCTATAAACCTTACCCTTATTTGAAAAATACATTAAATAATCATGAGTATTCACTACCAAGATATGTTCAACAAAATCTTCCTCATTAGTAGACATACCCTTAACACCTACTCCACCTTTATTTTGAAGTTTATATGTATCAAGTCCTAATCTCTTAATATAACCCTTATTTGTTAAAGTTATCATAATTTCATCTTCTGGAATTAAAGACTCATCTTCAATATAATCAATTGCAGTCATATCAATATGAGTTCTTCTTTCATCACCATATTTTGCTTTAATTTCTAATAACTCTTTCTTAATTATATCAAGAACTTTTTGTTCTGATGCCAAAATAGATCTTAATTCTTCAATTTCTTTTAATAAAGCATTTAATTCATTTTCAATCTTATCTCTTTCTAAACCAGTCAATCTTCTTAACTTTAATTCCAAAATAGCGTCAGTTTGAATTTCAGTAAAATTAAATCTACTCATTAATTTCTCTTTAGCGTCTACATCACTATCAGCATTTTTAATTATTTTAACTACTTCATCAATATTATTTTGTGCAATTTTATATCCTTCTAAAATATGTACTCTTTTTTCATCTCTTGCTAAATCAAACTTTGTTCTTCTGATTATAACTTCTTTTTGATGATCAATATATTTAGAAATTATAGATTTAAGACCTAAAGTCTTTGGTGTTTGGCCATCAAGCATCAAAAAAATAATTCCATATTGTACTTGAAAATTAGTATGTTTATACAAATTATTTAAAACAACTTGAGGATTAGCATCTCTTTTCAAAGAAATAGTAATTTTAACACCATTTTTTAAATCAGTATGATAATCAGAAATGCCTTCTATAACTTTATCTCTAACAAGTTCAGCTACTTTATTTTTTAAATCCATAGTATTAGCACCATATGGAACTTCGGTTATAACAATATTGCTATGACTTCCAGATTCTTCTATGACCGCCCTACTTCTAATTGTTATAGTGCCTCTTCCTGTTTCATAAGCTTTCCTAATACCAGAATTTCCTAGAATTATTCCTCCTGTAGGAAAGTCAGGACCCTTAATATATTCCATTAAACCAAGGGTATCAATATCAGGATTATCAATGTAGGCAATACATCCATCAATAACCTCACCTAAATTATGTGGTGGTATATTTGTTGCCATACCAACAGCAATACCCATAGTACCATTAACTAAAATATTTGGAAATCTACTTGGTAATACCTTTGGTTCCTTGCTTGTTACATCAAAATTATCATCCATATCAACTGTTTCTTTATTAATATCACGAAGTAACTCTAATGAAATTTTTGATAACTTAGACTCAGTATAACGCATTGCTGCAGCACCATCACCCTCAATATTACCAAAGTTACCATGCCCATCGACTAGCATGTATCTTTCATTAAAATCCTGCGCCATTCTAACCATTGCTTCATAAATAGAAGAATCACCATGTGGATGGTAATGTCCCATAACATAACCTACAGTAGTAGCGCTTTTCCTATGTGGTTTATCTGGTGTATAACCAGATTCATACATACTCCATAAAATTCTTCTATGAACAGGCTTTAATCCATCACGCAAATCTGGAAGAGCTCTTGAAGTAATAACACTCATTGCATATTCCAAAAATGAATCTTTTACCTCATCTACAATATTATTTTCAGATAAACTATCTCTTTCATGAAAAGTTCCACCAAATTCATCAATAACTTCTTCATTAGTATCATTTTTTATTTCATTTTCTAATTCATTTATATTCTCATTTCCCATATCCATTCACCTCCTATATATCTAAATTTCTTACATATCTAGCATTTTCTTCAATAAATTTTCTTCTTGGTTCAACTTCATCACCCATTAATTTTTCAAATATTGCATCAGCTGCAACACAATCACTAACAGTAATTTTTCTTAAAACCCTTTTTTCAATATCCATAGTTGTTTCGTTTAATTCTTCAGCATCCATCTCTCCAAGACCTTTCATACGTGCAATTTCAACTCTATTACGAACATTTTCAGAAAGTGAAGACATATATTCATCTAACTCCTCATCAGTTAAAACATATTTTCTAGTTTTACCATGCATAATTCTATACAATGGAGGTTGAGCAGCATAAACGTGGCCTTCTTCTACTATAGGTCTAAAAAACCTATAAAATAAAGTTAATAATAAAACTCTAATATGCGAACCATCAACATCGGCATCGGTCATAATTATAATTTTGTCATATCTTAACTTAGATAAATCAAATTCTTCACCAATACCAGTACCAAATGCTGTAATTATTGTACGAATTTCTTCATTAGAAAGAGCTCTATCAAGTCTTGCTTTTTCTACATTTAAAATCTTACCTCTAAGTGGAAGAATTGCCTGTGTCATAGAATCTCTTCCCTTTTTAGCACTTCCTCCAGCAGAATCTCCTTCGACTATAAATATTTCAGATACTTTTGGATCTTTACTTTTACAATCTGACAATTTACCAAAGAAATTTGTTGTTGCCAAATCTGATTTTCTTGTTATTTCTCTTGCCTTTCTAGCAGCATTTCTAGCACGACTAGCAAGCATTGCTTTATTAACAATTGTCTTAGCTTCTTCAGGATTTTCCATCAAGAATCTTTCAAATCCCTGTGAGAAAACATTATCTGCTAACTTTCTTACCTCAGAATTACCAAGTCTTCCCTTTGTTTGACCTTCAAATTGTGGATTAGGATGTTTACAAGAAATAATCATTGTTAACCCTTCTTTAACATCATCTCCAGTTAATGATTCATCTTTTTCCTTTAAAATACCATTTTTTCTTGCATAATTATTAATAACCCTAGTAAGAGCTCTTTTAACTCCATCTTCATGAGTACCACCATCATGTGTGTTGATATTATTAACAAATGAATAAATATTTTCATTGTAACTTGAATTATATTGCATTGCAACTTCAAACATAACATTATCTTCTTCACCTGAAAGATGTATAATATCTTCATGAATAACTGTTTTATTTTGATTTATAAATCTAACATATTCACTAATACCACCCTCATATAAGAAGTGCTCACCAGTAGTGTCTTCTTCATCTCTATCATCTCTAAGACTTAATTTTAAACCCTTATTTAAAAATGCAAGCTCTCTAATTCTAACCTTTAAAGTATCATAATCATAAATTTCACTATCAAATATCGTTGGATCTGGTTTGAATGTAACTGATGTTCCAGTTCTATTAACATCACAGTCACCAATCACTTTAAGAGGTTCAACAGTATGTCCACCATTTTCAAATCTTATGAAATGAATTTTACCATTTTTATATACAGTAACTTCTACCCATTTACTAAGAGCGTTAACTACAGATGCACCTACACCATGAAGTCCACCAGATACTTTGTACCCTCCACCACCAAATTTTCCACCAGCATGTAAAACAGTATAAACTGTTTCAACAGTAGACATTTTTGTTTTAGGATGAACATCAACTGGTATACCACGACCATTATCTTTTACAGTAATAGAATTATCTTTATTAATAATAACTTCTATACTATTACAATAACCTGCTAAAGCTTCATCAATTGAGTTATCTACTATTTCCCAAACTAAATGATGTAATCCCTTAACATCAGTTGTTCCAATATACATTCCTGGCCTTTTTCTTACTGCTTCAAGCCCTTCTAAAACTTGTATATCGGATGCATTATAATGTTCTATATTTTTTTCTTCCATAAATTTCACCTTCCTATTTAAAAAATATTAAAAATTTGTCAAAATTCTAATTTTTATATTAATATGTACACCCATACCTACATAACCATTATATCACATTTCAAGTGTTTTTTAGTCAAAATAATTAAAATTAATTAAAAAAAATATAGAAAATCTAAACTATATTTCCATTTTCTATATTAAAAATTTTAGAATTAGATAATAAGGTCTTATCTATATCATTTAAATCAGTAGAAGTAATAAAAACTTGTACACCTTTATCCAAATATTTTATAATTGAATTTCTTTTAGAAATATCTAATTCACTAAATATATCATCCAAAAGAAGAATAGGATATTCTCCTCTTTTTTCACAGAGTAACTCAACTTCCGCAAACTTTAAAGTTAAAACACATAGTCTTTGTTGTCCTTGTGAACCATAATCTCGAACATTTTTTTTATCAAGAAAAAATTCAAAATCATCTCTCTGTGGCCCGACAGAAGTACCTCCAGTAAGTATATCTCTTTTTAAATTACTTTTTAATTTCTTTAAAAATTTTTCTTTAATATTAAAATCAAAATCAATATTATCAAAATTATTAATGTATTTAATTTCAAAATAAGAATTAGATAAATCACTAAAAACATTTTTTATAAATCTATTTATATCTTTTATAAATTCATATCTATATTTATATACATATAATGCTTTTTCACTTAATTTTTCATCAATAATATCTAAATATGTAGTATCTACAGTATTTATAGTAATACTTTTTAGATACTCATTTCTTTGCTTTAATAAATTATTATAGTCATTCAAATAATATAAATATTTATTATCTAATTGACCAATTTCAATATTTAAAAACTTTCTTCTTGTTGTTGGACTGCCTTTAATTAAATCTAAATCATCTGGTGAAAATAATACAACTACTAAATTTGATATATAATCACTTATCTTTTTATACACTAAATTATTAATAGATACCCTTTTTCCCTTATTATTCATAACAAGTTCTAATTTATTATTATTATTTGCGTAAAAAACATTTGATGATAATTTCATAATATCTTTAGAATTATTAATAAGATTTTTATCTATATAAGACCTATGAGATTTTGTTATAGCAAGAACATATATACTCTCTAATATATTAGTTTTACCTTCCCCATTATTACCTATAAAAATATTCATCTTATCACTAAATTCAATGAAAGCACGCTCATAATTTCTAAAATTATATATGTCAATACTATTAATTCTCATTATTACTTACCTAGACAAAATTTACTAAATAAATTATCTATAAGTTCATCATCATAACTTTCTCCAATAAGATTACCAAGTAATGTCCATATTCTTTTTATATCAATTTCAATCATATCTATTTCTAAATTTACATCTAAACTCTTTTCAATATCATTAATTATTTTAAGAGTTTCTTTTATAATTGCAATTTGTTCAGAACTAGATAAAAAATTTAAATCACTTTTTTCTATCATATCTAGTCCAAACATTTGTTTGATACACTCTTTTAAGCCGTTAAGTCCATTTTTTTCTATAGTTGTACCATACACAATATTATCAAGTGATATATCAATATTAGAGTCTAAATCCATTTTATTTACATATACTATCCTCTTCTTACTTTCTGTTTTACTCAAAATATATCTGTCTTCGTCAGTTAATTTTTCATTATTATTAAGAACAACTATAACCAAATCTGCATCATCAATAAGTTTCAATGACTTTTCAACACCAATTTTTTCAACAACATTATCTGTATCTCTAATACCAGCTGTATCTATAATATTTAAAAGAACACCATCTATAGAAACACTACCTTCAACAATATCCCTAGTAGTGCCTTCTATATCAGTAACTATTGCCTTATCCTCTTGTAATAAACAATTTAAAACACTACTTTTTCCAACATTTGGTCTACCTACAATTAAAGTTTTAATACCTTCTTTTATAAGTTTACCATTCTTAGCTTCTTTTAATATAACTTCTAATTCACTTTTTAATTCTGAAATATTATCCCTAATCATATCATTGGTAACAACTAAAATGTCTTCATACTCAGGATAATCAATATTAACCTCAATATTAGAAATAATATCAACCATTTTATCTCTTAAATCACTAATCATCTTAGATACATTTCCACTTAAACCAGAAATAGCAAGTTTTCTTGAAGCTTCAGTCTTAGAATTAATTAAATTCATAACATTTTCTGCTTCTATTAAATCTATTCTACCATTTAAAAATGCCCTTTTTGTAAATTCTCCAGGTTCTGCCATTCTCGCACCATTTAATAAAACAAGTTCTAAAACCCTATTTGTTGTAGCAATTCCACCATGACAATTAATTTCTACAACATCCTCTCTAGTAAATGTTCTAGGTGATTTCATAACACTTACTAATACCTCGTCAATAACCTCATCACCATCAACTATATGTCCATAATTTATAGTATGACTAGAAACTTTAGTTAAATCTCTATCAAATATCTTATTAACAATTAAAATAGAATCTTCACCACTTAATCTTATTATTGACACCGCACCTACTCCCAATGCAGTAGATATAGCAGCAATTGTATCATACATAATATCGCCTCCATATATGTATTATACAGTTAAATAAAAAAAAATACAAATAAACCTTAAAATGTAACCTATAAAGTGGGCTCTTAAAAAAAGAGAGACCTACTTTATAGGTTTTTATTATGTCTTATTGTATAA
>CAZKUP010000007.1:0-26776 GCA_964555985.1 uncultured Clostridium sp.
TCCATGACTAAGTTCTCGGTTATATAAAAACGGGAAGTTTGAAATTTATTCGATGTTTAATAAAAAAAGAATTGAAATTATATAAAAATATGTGTATAATACAATTATTGCAATGAACAAGAGGACTTATTAAGAGTTTTATAGAGAGTTAGTGGTGGGTGTGAACTAATAAATAAATAATAAGTTGTAGCTTGGAAGCATTATTTCTGAATTAAGTAGGTTATAACGTGTTCTCGCGTTAAGGGATAAAGTGCATAGAATCTATGAACTAAGGTGGTACCGTTCTTTTTTGAACCCTTAGATTATAGATTTTTTTTGGAGGTAAAATGATAGATTTAACTAGAGCAAAGATGCGTTTTGATGAATATGTAAGTAATTTTGATATGTCAAATAAGATGATTAAGGATAAATATTATCATACCTATAGAGTTTGTGAATTAAGTAAAGACATTGCAAAAAGTTTAAATTTAAATGAAGAAGATACTTCTTTAGCCTATTTAATTGCTCTTCTTCATGATATAGGTAGATTTCTTCAAGCAAAAGATTATAATACTTTTAATGATTTAAAAAGTGTTGATCATGCTTATCTAGGTTATAAAATATTATTTGAAGAGGGTTTAATAAGAAATTTTATAGATGATGATTTTTATGATGATATTATTAAGAAATCTATTTTAAATCATAACAAGTATGAGATACAAAATGATTTAAATGATAGGGAATTATTACATTCTAAGATAATAAGAGATATAGATAAATTAGATATTATTTATAATGTTGTTAATTTAAATCAAATATCATTTAAAGATGATGATAGTTTTATAAGTTGTGATGTTAAAGAAAAATTTAAATGTGAAAAAAGTATAATTAAAAGTCCTAATAATACTAAAAATGATTCATTATTAATTATGCTTGCATTTGTATTTGATTTAAATTTTAATTTTAGTTATGAATATTATAAGAAACATGATTTAGTTAATAAAATGTATTCTAAAATTAATAATAAAGATTTATTTAAAGAATATATTGATATATTAAATAATTATATAGAGAGGAAAATGAAATATGTTAGATAAAAAATATAATGCCTTGGAAAAAGAGGCAAAATGGTTAAATTATTGGAAAGAAAATAAAGTATATGAATTTAAGCCTGATCATAGAGAAGTTTATTCAATTGATACTCCACCTCCAACAGTAAGTGGTAAAATTCATATTGGACATATATTTTCTTATTCACAAGCTGAAATGGTTGCTAGATACAAAAGATTAAGAGGATATAATGTTTTTTATCCATTTGGATTTGATGATAATGGATTACCAAGTGAAAGATTAGTTGAAAAAGAAGAAGGTAAAAAAGCTGCTGAAATTGGAAGAGAAGAATTTTCAAAATTATGTTATGACACAACTGATAAATATGAAGCAGACTTCCAAGAATTATTTAGTAAAATGGGAGTTAGTACAGATTGGTCTATGCATTATAAAACAGTTAGTCCATCAACAATAAAGGTAAGTCAATTGTCATTTTTGGATTTGATTAATAAAGGACATTGTTATCATAAGGAAAGTCCAGCATTATGGTGTAATGAATGTTTAACTTCAATTGCTCAAGCAGAATTAGAAACAAAAACAATTAAAACAACATTTAATTATGTAAAATTTAAAACAGTAGAAGACGGGGAAGAATTTATAATTGCAACAACTAGACCAGAATTATTACCTGCAATTGTATGTGTTTTTGTTAATCCACTTGATGAAAAACATAATCATTTAATTGGTAAAACTGCAAGTATTCCAGTAGTAAATGTAGAAGTGCCAATTATGGGGGACGAGAAAGTTGCAATTGACAAAGGCACAGGTGTTGTTATGTGCTGCACATTTGGAGATCAAACAGATATTGAATGGTGGAAAAAATATAATTTACCACTTAAATATATTTTTACTGAAGATGGAAGAATTGTTGATTCAGTTGCGAATTATGGTGGATTAAAAATAAAAGAAGCGAGAAAACAAATAGTAGAAGAATTAAAAAATGGTGGATATATTGTAAAAATAGAAGAGTTAGAACATGAAGTTCAAACACATGAAAGATGTGGAAAAGAAGTAGAATATTCTGTAATGAATCAATGGTTTATAGATATTATGAATCATAAAGAGGATTTTCTAAGAATTGGTAATGAAATTAAATGGTATCCAGAACATATGAAGAGTAGATATGATGAATGGGTTAATAATGTTGCTTGGGATTGGTGTATATCTCGTCAAAGATATTTTGGTGTTCCATTCCCAGTATGGTATTGTAAAGATTGTGGAGAACCTATTTTTGCAAGAAAAGAAGATTTACCAGTTAATCCATTAGTTGATAAACCTCATATTAATAAATGTCCAAAATGTGGATGCAGGGAATTTAATCCAGAAAGTGATGTTATGGATACTTGGGCAACATCCTCTGTCACACCGCTTATTAATATGAGATATGGAGAAGAAGAGAATTATGAAAACTTTTTAAAACCAATGAGTTTAAGAACAAATGCTTCTGAAATTATTAGAACATGGGATTTTTACACAATTGTAAAATCATTCTATCATTTTGGAACAAGACCATGGGATAATGTAATGATTTCTGGATTTGTTATGGCGAATAAAGGCGAAAAGATAAGCAAGAGTAAAGGTAATAGTAAAATTGAACCAATTGATTTAATTGTACAATCTTCTGCTGATGTAATTCGTTATTGGGCTGGATCAGGAAGATTAGGGACTGATATAGTATTTAGTGAAGAAACATTGCTTCGAGGTAAGAAGTTAATTAATAAGATATGGAATGTATCTAAATTTATTGAAATGCACTTAGCTGATTATGAAGATAAAGAATTTAATAATTATGAATACATTGATAAATGGATATTAGGTAGTTTTCAAGAGATGGAAAAAGGATTTATTAAATATTTAGATGAGTATGAAGTTGGATTAGCTTTAAATGTTTTAGAAAAATTCTTTTGGAATTTTTGCGATAACTATATTGAAATTGTAAAACATAGATTATATAGACCTGAAGAATTTGGTGTTATTCCTAGATATTCCGGGCAAAAAACTGTTTATACAATTCTTTACAAATTATTGCAAGACTTTAGTATTTTCTTCCCATTTATTACAGAAGAAATATATCAAGAATTATATAAACAACAAAAATCAATTCATTTAACTGAAATTAAGTTATTAGAATATAATTTTGAATCTGAAATAAAAAATGGCAATTTAATTATGGAAATAATAAGTCAAGCAAGAGGAGAAAAAACAATTAATAATGTTTCATTAAAAACTCCAATTAAAAACTTGGATTTAGGTCTAAATAAAGAATTAGAAGAAGCAATTAATGCTTCAATTAAAGACTTTAAAGCAACTTTATTTATTGAAAACTTAAATGTTAAATCAATTGATAAAGGTTATGAAGTTAATAATATAGAATTAAACTTAGAAAATATTGATAAGGCATAGATTTATATTTATGCTTTTTTATGCATAATATATAGTAGAGTATTATGATTACTAATAGATAAAGGAATAATAAATTTAACTTTTTTATCTTAGAACTCAAATTGGTTGAGTTGACAAATTGTGTAAAGTGTGCTAGTATATTTGCTTGTAAAGGGGGAATTTACATGGAAAAAGAAATGAGAGATTTAATAAGAGAGGGATTGAAGTTAGAATTAACTAAGGTTGAGGAAGGTACTGCAAGAATTAGACTTGATTCTGATATTCTTGAGGAATTATTATTTAATGTTGATGAAAATGGAATGAAAACTTTTGCATTTCCAGTGGAATTAATGAAAAAAATAAATTTTGAAGGAATATCATTTGATGATTTCTTTGCATATGGCTTTGATTTTAGTGGATTTAAGGGTGTTTCAATTGATCCTCAAAAGGTATATGATAAGAATTTAAGTTTTTCTAATTTAAATGGTGTTAGAGTTATTAATACTTTTGATGATGTTAATTTAGAGGGTATTAATAGTGATGGTATGATTTATGATGCTTTTAAGATTAGAGCGAAAAAATATGCAAAATCAATAAAAAAATAGTTGACATGTGTATATAATTATAATATAATTGTTGATGAAAAAGGAAAGAGATGTGTCCGCGTCCACCTGAGAGCAAGAAGTTCTGGGTTATAAAGCCAAAAATAATAATAATTATTTTCAGTTTTAATAGTGAGTGGATACATTGTATCTACTTTTTTAATGGAGGTGCTTACTATAGCAAGTAAAGAAAAAGATCTTCCAATCAATGGGGAGATAAGATGTAGTCAAATGTTGGTTATTGGACCAAAGGGTGAACAACTTGGAGTAAAATCAAAGAATGATGCTTTAACACTAGCAGATTACTCTGGATTTGATCTTGTTCTTATAAATGCTTCTGCAAATCCACCAGTTGCAAAATTAATGGATTATAAGAAGTATAAGTATGAGAAGAAGAAGAAACAAAAGGAAAATGATAAAAAACAAAGAGAAACAAGCTTTGAAGTAAAGGAATTTAGATTATCAGTTACAATTGATAAGCATGATTTTGATACTAAGGTTAATAATGCTTTAAAACATTTACAAAAAGGTAATAAAGTAAAGGCATCTATTAGATTTAAAGGAAGACAACTTGCGCATACTGAATTAGGTGAAGAAGTATTGAATAAGTTTGCAGATGCTTTAAGTGAAGTAAGTGAAATAGAGTCTAAGCCAAAATTTGAGTTTAAATCAATTTATATGGTTTTAGCACCAAAGAAGTAAGGAGGAAAAATTTATGCCAAAGATTAAAACACATAAAGGAACAAAAAAAGTATTAAAGGTTCGTAAAGGCGGAACTGTTGCAATTGGAAGACCAGGAAGTAGACATAATACTGGTAAGAAAAATGCAAGTGCTAATAGAAAAAATAGAAAAGGATCAGTTTTAAGTAAATCAGATTCAAAGAGATTAAAAACTGTAAAGTATAATTAATAATAGGGAGGTAAATTATGGCAAGAGTTAAAGGCGGAACAGTAGCAAGAGCTAGAAGAAAGAAAACTTTAAAAGAAGCTAAAGGATATTTTGGAAGTAAACATAGATTATATAAAACAGCAAAAGAACAATTATTACATTCTGGAGTATATGCTTATAGAGATAGAAGACAAAAGAAAAGAGATTTTAGAAAATTATGGATTACAAGAATTAATGCTGCTTGTAGAGAAAATGAAATTAGTTATTCTAAATTCATAAATGGACTTAATAAGGCAGGACTTCAAGTTAATAGAAAGATGCTTTCTGAGCTTGCAATAGATAATCCAAAGGCATTTAGTGATTTAGTTGTTATTGCTAAAGATTCTTTAGAAGGTAAAGAATATAAACCAGCTAAGGTTGCTTTAGAAAAGAAAAGTGAAGAAAAGAAAGAAGTAAAAACTACTGAAAAGAAGGCTGCTACTAAAAAAACTGTTGAAAAGAAAGTAGCAGAAAAGAAGACTTCTGATAAGAAAGAAACAACTAAAAAAACAACTGCTAAAAAGACTACTAAGAAAGAAGAAAAGTAATTTTTTTCTTTTTTTTGTAAACATATGTAAAATTTTATTTACTTACTTTTTTTTTATTATATAATGTATATGGTGAATGGTATGAGTAGTAAAATAAAGTTATTAAATTATATAAAAGAAAATGATATTATAAGAATTTATCAAATGAGTTTTGATAGAATATTAGATTTAGATTTGTTATCTTGTTTATCAGATGATGATATAAATAGTATTATAAGTAATAATAAGTATGAAAGTGTTGCTAGATTATATGAAAAAATAAACAATACTAAAATTAATAGTGATATATTAAATTATATTTATAGTTTAACTGATGAAAAAATAATTAGATATTGTTTAAGAACAAGTGTTTCAAATAAATTTGATAGTGATTTTAGAAAGAAAGAGTTCATAAAAGTAATAGGGGAGAGTAATAGTGATGTTGTTCAATATACATATGGTATAGCTAATAGTGATTTATATTGTAACTCTTCTGATGGTATTAAATTTGCTAAAGTTATATCAAAAGTAAATAAAGATGCAATTTTACCTCTTATATATTTAGTTCATAATCCTAAATATAGGAGTGACTCTGAAACTTATAGTTTTGTTAATTTAGTAAAAGATGTTGAAAAAGATTATATAATGGAAGATATGGTTAATTTATTTACTTTAGATAATAGGCCTCTATTATCAAATATGTCTACTGTAATGTGTTCTAGAAGTTCTAAAAATGCATATTTTGTAAGTGAATTATTAAAAAAACCTCTTCTTAATGAAAGAGAAGATATAATTATAATATTAATGATGATTGCAATGTGTGAAGATGTAGATAATGTTTTTGAAGCATATAACTATGTATTAAATAATATAACTGATATAAATTTATATGATAATGTATTCGAAAGAGTTAATAATAATAATATAAAAGTAAAACAAAAAACATATAATTACTAGGTGATTATATGTTTTTTAAATTTATACATAAAAGAATTAAAATAGTTCTTATATTTATATTTATTTTATTTTTAGTAGTTATTTTAAAAGTATTTTATATTCAGTTTTTTGAATATGAAAAATTAAATGATTTAGCTACAGATCTTTGGAGTAGAAATCTTCCTATTGAACCTAATAGGGGAATAATATATGATATTAATAATTTAATTATTGCAGATAATGTTACTACTACATCATTAGTATTAATTCCAAATCAAATAAAAGATAAAGAAAGAGTTGCAAAAGATTTAAGTGAAATACTTGGTGTGACTTTTGATGAAATGTATAAACATGTATCTAAAAAGACATCCATAGAAAGAGTACATCCAGAAGGAAGAAGACTTAGTTATGAAATTGCTGATAAAATTAATGCATTAAATTATGATGGAGTATATCTTTTAAAAGAAAGCAAAAGATATTATCCATATGATACACTTTTATCACATGTAATTGGATATGTTGGAATAGATAACCAAGGATTATCTGGACTTGAACTAATGTATGATGAGTATTTAACAGGAGAATATGGCTCAATAAAATACTTTAGTGACGCAAAAGGTAGTAGATTAAACTTAAGTGAAATATATGAAAAACCACAAGATGGGATGAATTTGCAATTAACAGTTAATTTAAAAATACAAGAATCTGTTGAAAGAGAATTAGATAATGTAGTATCAAAATATAACCCTGATAGTGCACTTGCAATAGTTATGAATCCAAATAATGGAGAAATACTTACAATGAGTTCAAGACCCAATTTTTCTCCTTCTAATTATAAAAATTATAGTGTAGAAGAAATAAATAGAAATTTACCAATTTGGAGTACATATGAGCCGGGGTCAACGTTCAAAATAATAACTTTAGCAGCGTCACTTGAAGAAAAAGTTGTAGATTTGGATAATGATACTTATACTGATACTGGCAGTATTCAAGTTGAAAACGCTAGAATAAGGTGCTGGAAATCTGGTGGGCATTCTCATCAAACATATTTACAAGTAGTAGAGAATTCATGTAATCCGGGGTTTGTGACACTTGGACAAAAACTTGGTAAAGATAAATTATTTGATTATATAGATAAATTTGGTTTTGGTAAAAAAACAGGAATTGATTTAAATGGAGAATCAAATGGTATACTTTTTAATTTAGATAGAGTAGGGCCGGTGGAACTTGCAACAACATCTTTTGGACAAGGAGTTAGTGTAACACCAATACACCTTGCTGTCTAATAAATGATACCCTCGCTATAACAAGAGGGATAAATAGTAAATATACTAAAAATTAAGATGTTCTATTTAATTATAATTGTTTTATAGTAATGTAGATAAAATTTATATTTACTAAAAGAGTCAATAAATATAGTTGGCTTTTTTGTTATATTAAAATGTTGCAAAAAAACGCAAAAAAACAAAAAAATAAGTAAAAAAACAACAAAATATATTTACATAGTTTTAAATAGATGTTAAAATTAATATGAGGAAAGTGATACTATGACTAATGCTGAAAAAATTATTAAAATTGCAAACGAGAATAATGGATATGTTACGACAAAACAAGTTAAGGATGCTAATATTAATACTGTAGAATTAACTAGATTAGTTGAGAAAAATAAATTAGAAAGAATTACAAGAGGCTATTATGCAATCACTAATTCTTTTTGCGATGATTATTACAAATATCAATTAAAATCTAAAAATTGTATTTTTTCACATTCAACTGCACTTTATTTTTATGATTTATCTGATAGAACACCACTTTATTTTGATATGACTGTACCTGTTGGATATAGTGGTAGTTTAAGTAAAGATAAAAATATTACGTTACATTATGTAAAAAAAGAATTTTTAAATCTTGGTTTAACTACAGTTGAATCTCCGTTTGGAATGAAACTTAGAACTTATGATTTAGAAAGAACTATTTGTGATATTGTTAAATATAGAAATCATATGGATAAAGAAATATTTACAAAAGCATTAAAAAGATATTCAAAATTAAAACAAAAAGATTTACTTAAATTAATGAAATATGCAAAGAAATTAAATATTGATAAAAAAGTTCTTGAGTATATGGAGGTGTTACTATAATGAATTCTGATAAATTAAAAAACATCATATCTAAAAAGGCACATGGCAATAGTGATATCTCACAAAAATTTTATCAATTATTTTACTTTGAAAGAATTTTAGAAAGAATATCTATAAGTAATTATAGGGGACAAATAATATTAAAAGGTGGGTTACTACTTACTTCTATTATTGGAGATGATGAAAGAACTACTAAAGATATGGATGCAACTTTAAAAGGTATACCTCTAACAAAAAATGATGTAGAAAAAGTATTTAATGAAATACTTCATATAGATATTGATGATGGTGTATCATTTCAAATTATATCTATTAAAGATATTAGATTAGAAGATGAATATGGTGGGTTTAGGTTAAATATTTTATCTAAGTTAGATAATAATAAAACTTATATTACTGTTGAATTAACAACAGGAGATGTTATTACACCAAAAGAGATGAAATACAATTATAATTCTATATTTGAAGATAAAAAGATACCTATAATGTCATATACACTTGAGACAGTATTAGCTGAAAAATTTCAAACTATTGTTACTAGAGGTTTGTTAAATACTAGATTAAAGGATTTTTATGATGTTTATATATTAATTAATACAAAAATTGATGATTTAAATAGAAGTAACTTGATCAAAGCAATTAGAAATACTTTTAAATGGAGAGAAACAAATTTTGATTTAGAACAATTTAATGAAGTTATTAATGATTTAAGCGATGATAATAATATGAACAATTTGTGGAATGAATATGTTTCAAAAAATTCATATGCAAAAAATGTAAAATTTGAAGATACAACCAATGCACTAAAAGAAATAATTGAAATGTTAGAATCAGAATTGATTGGAGTATAGGAGGAGTACAATGAGTGCTATTATCAGATTAATTATAACTATTATGTTTGGATTGGTTAGGAATTCATAAATTTATAGATAAGAAGCCATTACAAGGCTTATTGTATATATTCACATTTGGATTGTTTATTTTTGGGTGGATTATAGATATTGTGGCTTCAATACAATTCTTAAAAAAAACACAAATTGATAAAATTGAAAAGACAAGTAAAATATTAGGAATTATTTTCACTATAATACTTTTTGTCTATTGTTTGGGTAGTATAGGAACAGAAGATTTTTCAACTACTTCATTCATTATATGCTTAGTTTCTGGAATAGCAATATTAAAAATATTTGTTATAGATAATAAAAATTATAATTTATCATATACAAATATAAATAAAACTCATAAAAATATTTCAGTATATGAAAATAAGGAAAGAATACAATCTGAAGAAAATGATGAAAACCCAAAGATTAGACTAAGTATTGGAACTAAATCATACAATGATTATAATTTAATGAATACAAAAGTAAGTTGTTTAACTGGAAAATTTTATGATGAAGACAATATAATATTAGATAAATATAAAGATTTAATAACACCAAACTATATTCTAATTCAAATAAGTGAACAACTTTATCCTACAAAAGATATTTATTTTTTAGATGATATGATTGAACTATCAAATAAATTTAAGGATAAATATTTAAATAATGCCGATTTCTTTCCATTTAACTCATATTGGGCTCAAATAAGGGATTTAAATGAATATCAATTAAAATGGTATTTATATTGGAGAAAAGAATTTTTAAATAATAATGTTTTGGATACTGATATAAGTTATATATTCATTTTCGCTTATGAGTTAATATGTTATACATTTAATTCAAATGCATCATTTAACATAAGTGCTCTGGAAAGACTTTATAATTCTTATAAAGACTTATATCCAAAATTAGCTAATTATTTGCCCGAATGGATAGATGATATGTTAAGTGAAGTTGGTTATTATTATAATTTGAATGATAATGATATTAAGAAGGTTGAAGACGACTCTTTGGTTAATTCTTTAACAACTATAAATGAATTAGATAAGATAAACATTAATACTTGGAGAAAACATTATAGTGAAAGCAAGAGCGATTTAACTAACAAACAATTAACTTTACTTTATGGGAATCAGAAGTTTAATAATAGATTTAAAAAATATGCTGGCTCACTTGCTAAATATTATATAGATAATAAGATAGATATAATTCAAAAGTGGTTAGAAATAAAAGTTATAACTGAGAAAAAAAGATTATTTAATAGTGTTCCATGTGCATTACAAAGAATGGAAGGCACTTATAAATATAAAAGATATTACTCAAATTCAAACTTTGATCATGATATGAATCAAATAACAAAATTATGCTATGATTTAATATATCCACAAAATGGAATGAATGAAAATGATTATGTAATTAATCAATATAAAAATGGAAGATATGAATTACCTGAAAATTTCTTTTATTCTCATTTTAAGATAAAAAATAGAAATATTGATAATAATAAAGAGAATGAAGAAAAAAGAGAATTTTCAATTGATATAACTAAAATAGATAATAATTATACAAAAATAAATTATGTTGAAAGTAGTAAAGAAGTAATAAATTTTGATATAGATGAGAAAGAATTTATTAATAAGTTTGAAAATAATAATCAATTAAACGACTATAAATCAATAAAAATATTACTGCTTGTCAAAAGGAAATTGGAATAAATTTAAATACGGTAGGTTTCGGCAGAAAATCGTGTCTAAAAACTTGACATAAATCCAATTTCAAATGATGATTTAGAGTAATTTTGTCCTTTTGAGGTATTTAAGTTTTCAAATTTTTTGTAGAACTTAAAACCTTAAGTTCTTTTTTAGTTTTTATAAAAATAAACTTAAAAGAAAGGACAAAGTATATGGAAACTATAAATAAAGTTCCATCTAAAATAATTGAAATAGAAACAAACATTAAATTACTTGAATATTTAAAAAGAAAAAACATTATAGATGATGGAATGTATAATTTTTGTATTAATAAATTGATGAACAAAATTGAGTTAGAAAAAAGTAAAATTGATGATGATTATATAAATGATATTAATAATTATAAAATATTAACTTAGGAGGTGTAACTTGTGGACTTGTATACAGTTAGGAATAATATTATGAAAGGTGTTCCATTACAAGAACTTAATTTAAGAGTATGTTTTTATGCAAGAGTATCTACTGATAAAGATGAACAATTACATTCTTTACAAAGTCAAATATCTTTCTTTAATGATTATATAAGCAAAGTTCCTAACTGGGAATTTGTAGGTTCATATATTGATGAAGGAATAAGTGGCACTAGAGTTAATAAACGAGAAGAGTTTTTAAGAATGATAGATGACGCTAAAAGACATAAATTTGATTTGATATTAACTAAAGAAATATCAAGGTTTTCAAGAAATACTCTAGATAGCATTAAATATACTCAAGAATTATTATTAAATGGTGTTGGTGTATATTTTTTAAATGACAATATTAATACAATATTACCTGACTCAGAACTTAGACTAACTCTTATGTCATCAATTGCTCAAGATGAGGTGCGAAAATTATCAGAGCGTGTTTCGTTTGGTATGAGAAGAAGTATTGACAATGGTGTTGTGTTAGGTTGTTCTAATATTTATGGTTATGTAAAAGATAAAGGAAAACTAGTAATTGATGAAGAACAAGCTGAAATGATTAAAATAATATTTGATAGATATGCAAATACTACTGATGGATTATCTAAAGTATCAAGATATCTTTATGGTTTAGGTTATAAAAGTAGAACTGGTAAAAGAATAGATACAACAATACTTACAAGAATTATAGAAAATCCTAAATATAAAGGATATTATTGCGGTCATAAATCTAAAGTACTTGATTATAGAACTAAACAAAAGAAAAGATTAAATGAATCTAATTGGATTATTTATAAAGATAATAAAAATATTCCACCAATAGTATCTGAAGAACTATGGAATCGAGCAAATATTAAATTGAAACAAAGACAAGATAGTTTTATAAATCGAAAAGTTAAAAAGGAAGTATTTCAAAATAGATACACTTATTCGGGAAAAATATATTGTGGCTGTCATAATCTTACTTATCATAGGGTAAGTGCTGGTAAAAGAAAAAATAATCCTGTATGGGAATGCCAAGTTTATAGAAAAGAAAGTTTAAAAGGTTGCTCTAATCCAAGGGTGTTTGAGTTAGAATTAGATGAAGTATTTAAAGATATGTTTAATAAATTATTTAAGAAAAGAATTAATATTTTTGATGAAGTATTAAATGAATGTAAGAAATATTTAGAAAATAATAATAATGAAATAGAAATAAAAAATTTAGAATCAAAAATATTAGTTTTAAATAATAAAAAAGACAAATTGTTAGAGCTTGTTATGGAAGAATATTTATCTAAAGATGATTATAAAAAACAAGTAGATTTAATTAATGAAGAAATTAATGCTTTTCAAAATAAAATAAATGAATTACAAAAAAATAAAAAAGATAAAAACTATATAGAAAATAAAATTAATGAAATAAAAAATGCTTTAGAAAAATGTTTAGATGATAGTAAGTGTTTTAGTGATATATTTAATGAAATAATAGATAGAATAATTGTTTATAAACAAAGCAATAAAGGGATTAAATTAGATATTTATATTAAAACAGGAGAAAGAGTAAATACATTCTCTGATAATTTAGGAAAAAAGTTTCATTTATTAGACTACGTTACAACAAATAACAGCAGTAAGTGCGGCAATTAATGGTGGATATTTATATAAGCCGTACATTGTCAAGAGGATACTTGAACCAGTTACTAATAGTGTTATATTAGAAAATGATAAAACATTTGTTCGACAAGTTATAAGTGGTGAAACGAGTAAAGAAGTAAGAAGAGCTCTTGAAAGTGTTGTTGCAAATGGTACTGGAAGAAATGCATATATTGAAGGAGTAAGTGTTGGTGGTAAGACAGGCACTGCTCAAAAGGTTAATAATGGTATGTATATGGTAGGTAATTATATTGTATCATTTATTGGATTTACTCCCGTTGATAATCCTGAGGCAGTTGTGTATGTTGCAATTGATAATCCTAAGGGAATTACTCAATATGGTGGTACTGTTGCCGCACCAGTTGCTAAAGAAATACTTACTGATATTATTAGTATTTTAGATATAAAAGATGAAAATGTAAAAGATAAAGTATATAATTATAATGATATTAAATATTATGATGTACCAAATGTAGTTTCTTTAACAAAAGAAGAGGCAATAAAAGAGTTAAAAAATTTTAAAATAGTGTATTCTGGAAGTGGTAAATATGTAAAAGAACAATCACCAAGTGCAGGCACTAGAATAAAAAGTGGAGGAACAGTAAGACTCTTGTTAGAAGATTAGTTATTGATAATAATAAAAATTAAGTGTAATATTATTATGGGTGAAGATATGATATATTTTATTTCTGATACACATTTTAATCATTCTAATATTATTAAATATTGTAATAGACCATTTAAAGATATAAATGAAATGAATAATATTTTAATTAATAATTGGAATGATATAGTAAAAAAAGATGATGTTGTATATCATCTTGGAGATTTTGGGTTTCTAAATGATTATGAATTAAAACAAATATTATCAGTTTTAAATGGTCAAATATATTTATTAAGAGGTAATCATGATGAAAATAATATTAAATATTATGAAAACTTAGGTATTAAAGTAATAAAAAATATGTATGTTTTAGATGATTATAAAGTAATACTTTCTCATAGACCTATACCAAATACAAGTATAAAGGATGGATATATTAATATACATGGACATATTCATAATAAAAAATTAAATGATGAATATGATAAAAATTTGTATTCAAATAAAAATCATTTTAATGTAAGTGTAGATAATATTAATTTTAAACCTATAAGTATTAAAGAAATAAAGTAATTCACTTTATTTCTTTAAATATAACCTTAAATATATTAATTATATAAATATATAACTCAGATAAACTTACATTTATTTCATTTCTAAAATATTTTATAAATAAATTAATTGTACCATCAACAAAAAAATTAATACTTAAATCTTTATCTTTAATATTCTTAGAACAAAGAAACTCACTTAAATTCTTTTTCATAATCTTATTTAATTTATTAGTAAATAAAAGAGCTTCATCACTAGATAGCATCATTTTATATAATTCTTCATTATCTTCTAAATGTTTAAAAATGATAGATAAATATTTTTTAATATCATCATAAGTTTTAATTTGATTAAATTCACTAAATAATACATCTAAAAATTCATCTTGAAATTCTCTTGCAACCTCATAAATATTATCATAATGTGTATAAAATGCTCCTCTTGTTATTTCAGCTTTTTCAACTAATTCATTAATTGTAATATTTTTAATTTTTCTTTTTTCTTTTAATAATTGTGCAAAAGATGATTTTATTTTATTCCTTGTTTTTCTTGATGAAGAATTTGCAACCTTAACTTTCATTATTTTCACCTCAAATATATTGTACCATATTTTTGCAAAAAAATTAACATTGTCTAAATTTATACATATATTTAAAATTTATACTTTATTTTTTTTATTTAATTCATTATAATTATTTGTTGTAATGAATTATGAGGTGAAATGAATGAATTTATATAATTATATAAATAAATATGGAGATTTATCTTTTAAAGAAAAAGGTATTACTGATATAGATGTATTAATATTTAGTCAACTTACATATCTAAATTTTAATGATGTACCTACTTCTTTTGGAATAAAATTATCTTTATTATGGGAAAAGACTAAAGAAAAAAATAAACATAATAAATCTTTTTCATCAAAAAGTTCATTTAAAATAATGAATAAGATTTATAAAACAAATAGATACAAAGATATTATTATTTATGATTATGTTTATTATTTAAAAGATGGTAGTCAGTTTGGCGCACTTACTTTAGATATTGATAATTATATGTGTGTATGTTTTGAAGGAACAGATGATTCTATATGGGGGTGGCGTGAAAATTTTGAATTAACATATATTTATCCAACAATATCTCAAAGTGTTGCAACAAAATATCTTAAAGATAAGATAAAGAGATTTAAAAAAGATACAATTGTTTGTGGACATTCTAAGGGTGGTAATCTAGCACTAGTAAGTGCGATGAGATTAAATTTATTATATAAGTCAAAAGTAAAAAAAATATATTCGTTTGATGGTCCGGGTCTTAAAGAAAAGGAATTTAAATCTATAAATTATAAATTAATAAGAAAAAAATTAATAAATATAATTCCTAATCTTAGTTTTGTAGGAGTGCTTTTAGAACAAGAAAATGTGAATATTATTAAGAGCAGTGGCATAGGTATATACCAGCATGATATTCTTACGTGGAATATAATAGAAGATAAGTTAAAAAGTGCAAAACAAGATGCCTTAAGTATTAAATTTGATTTATCAATAAATAGATGGTTAAAAAGACATAGCAAAAAAGAGAGAAAAGAAATAATTGAAGCAATATTTGATACATTTGATAGTTTAGAAATACATAGATTTAGTGATATAAAATTAAATAAAATAAATAAAGTAATTAAATCATTAAGAGGAATATCAAAAGAAACTAAAGATGTAATAAATAATAGTATTAAGTTATTAAAGATAGATTTAAAGACTGAATTTATTAAGGGAGGAAAGAATGAATAAAATATTATGTTATTTTTGGATATATGTAATAACATCTTTTTTAGGATTTATATTTGAAAGTATATGGTGCTTTATAAGATATGGTAAAATAGAAAGTAGAAAAGGACTTATTTATGAAATGTCTATACCTATATATGGTATATCAGGTGTATTAATTATGATTTTTATTAATAAATATAATTTATTTAAGAGTATTTATGTATTCTTAATTGGATTTGTTATTAGTTCAGTTATTGAATTTTTAGCAAGTTTACTTCAAGAGAAAATATTTGAAACAAAATCATGGGATTATAGTAAAATACCACTTAATATTGGTGGTAGAATTAATTTAGTATATTCAGTTATGTTTGGGCTTGTAACACTTCTTTCTTATGAAATGATTATTATTCCATATATGAATATATTTAATAAATTAAATATAAATTCTTTATTTATTATTATTTCAATACTATTATTTATATTTATAATATATGATATATTTATATCAGTTATTGCAGTATATAGAATGAAAGAAAGAAGAAAAAATATTAAAAGAGAAAGTAGATTTTGGAATTATATTGACAATAAATATACAGATGAGTATTTAAATAAAGTATACGCTAATATGGTAAATGTTAAATAAATATAACTAAATTAAAGATAAAGAAAAAAGATGAAAATATAAATAAAGATTTTTAAATCTTGATTTTATGAAGTTATTTGGGTGGGGTTAGTGCTTGACAACTATAAAATAAAAGTGTATTATACATGTAAATTATTTTTATGGGGGAGTTCGTATGAGAAATATAAGAAATATATTTATAAAATCATCTTGTAGTATATGTTTATATTTCTTCATGCCACCCTATGCCTAGGAACTTAATGTTTTTAGGTGTTTTTTTATAGGAGGAGTTATGAATAATATTACATTAAAAGATTTATTAAGGAAATTAGAAGAGTATAATAGTGAGGAAATGTTGTATGTAACAAGAGCATATGAGTATGCTAGTGTGCTTCATTCTAATCAAGTAAGACAAAGTGGAGAGCCATATATCACACATCCTTTGAATGTAGCGTATATTCTTGCTGAAATGCATGCAGATAGGGATACAATATGTGCAGGTCTTCTTCATGATACTTTAGAAGATACTAATATAACTAAAGAGGATATTGCACATGATTTTAATAAAAATATTGCTAATTTAGTAGATGGTGTTACTAAACTTGCTAAAATGAATTTTTCTTCAAAACAAAGCGAAAATTATGCTAATACTAGAAAAATTATTACAGGTATTACAGAAGATGTGCGAATAATTATTATAAAGCTTGCAGATAGACTTCATAATATGAGGACATTAGAATTTAAAAGTAATTTTAAACAAATAGAAAATTCTATTGAAACTATGGAAATATTTGTTCCTTTAGCATATTATATTGGAGCATATAGAATAAAAAGTGAGTTAGAGGATTTATCACTTAGATATTTAAAACCAGATACATATAAAATAATTGAAGAAAAAAAGAATAAAATTGAAATAACTAGTGAAGAATGCTTAAAAGAAATGCTTTATAAAATAGAATATTTATTAAAAGATAGAAATATTCCAAATGAAATAAAGTTAAGAACAAAAAATATATATGGAATATATAAAAGATTAAATGATGGATATAAGATAAAAGATATACATGATCTTTTAGCACTTAAAATTATGGTTGATGAAATAGATAATTGTTATAGAACACTTGGAATAATTCATAATATATATCCACCTATAAATAATAAGTTTAAAGATTATATATGTAATCCAAAAACAAATATGTATCAAAGTTTACATACAACAGTTTTTGGGCCAGATGATAGACTTGTTCAAACACAAATAAGAACATTTGATATGGATAAAATTGCATCTTTCGGACTTACAGCATACTGGGATATAGAAAAAGGAAATGCGAGAAATGTTATGCAAAATGATTTAAAAGAGAAATTTCAATTTTTTAAATCATTAACTGAAATAAATTCTTTATTTGGTGATAATCAACAATTTGTTACACAAGTAAAAAAAGAAATATTCTCAGATAAAGTATATGTATATACAACAAAGGGTGATATAATTGAACTTCCTAAAGGCTCAACTCCAATAGACTTTGCATACCAAATAAGTGATGATGTTGGTAATACTATGGTAAGTGCGGTAGTTAATGATGAGATTGTGCCTATAGATTATGTTTTAAAAAATAAAGATAGAGTAAGAATAATAGTTGATGAATTATCATATGGTCCAAGAGAAGATTGGATTAATAAAGCACAAACAAGTGTTGCTAGGAGTAAAATAAAAGAATTTAGAAGCAAAAATTAAAAACATTAAATTTTTAATTAATATGGTTTTTCCATATTTTTTTAAATGGTATATATTATTGCTTAAATTTTAAGCAAATATTTAACTCATAATTACTATACATAACTAATATACTTAAATATGAATAAATATATAGGAATAATTATAAGTTTAATAGCAGGATTATCAACATTATTAGGATATTTTTCAATATATATTAAAGGTGATAAAAACAAAATAATATCATCATTTTTAGCGTTTTCTTCAGGTGTTATGATTACACTTTCTATAATAGATTTAATTCCTTCTAGTTATGTATATATAAGTAGCGAAGGATTATTGCAAACATTTGTTCTTATATTGATTTTTGTATCATTAGGAATGGTTCTATCATATTTAATAGATAAAACTAATTCAAAAAAAGAAGAATTATTTAAAACAGGATTTATATCTATGCTTGGTATTATTATACATAATATTCCAGAAGGCATTGCAACATATGTACTTAGTACAATTAATATTAAATTAGGAATAATATTTTCAGTAGCAATAATAATGCATAATATACCGGAAGGTATTGGAATATCTATTCCAATCTATTATTCTACAAAATCAAAATATAAGGCATTTTTATATGTTTTAATAGCAGGTTTATCTGAACCATTTGGCGCTGTAATATCAAAAATATTTCTTTCAAAATATATAAATACACTAATAATGGGATACCTATATGCATTTATTGCAGGCCTAATGATATATATTGCATACTTTGAATTATATAAAACATCTTTAAAATATAGTAAAAAAAATATAAATTATTTATTAGTTGGATCATTATTTATACTTATTGTAGAAATATTATTAAAATTATAAATATAATATTTTTTTTTGTAAATAATAATATTGGTGATAGTTATGAATGAAATTATTAATGTAATAGAAAGAGCATTACTTTCTTTAATTGCTTTATTTTTATCTACAAAAATAATTGGAAAAAAGCAGGTATCACAACTTAGCTTATTTGACTATGTTATAGGTATTTCTATTGGTAATTTTGCTGCAGAAATGACTATAAATTTAGAATCTCATGAAATACATGGTATAGTTGCAGTAATTGTATTTGGTTTTGTTGCTTATTTAGTGTCAATTTTAACTATGAAAAGTATATATTTAAGGAGATTTTTTATGGGCAGTCCTACAATTATTATTGAACATGGAAAAATAATTGAAGATGGACTTAAAAATGTAAAATTTGATATAAATGATATGCTAGAACAATGTAGAATAAAAGGATACTTTGATATAAAAGATATTGAATATGCAATTGTTGAAGCTAATGGAGAACTGAGTATTCTTCCTAAAAATAGATGTGTTAATACAAATGATTTAAACTTAAATGTAAAAAAGGAAGGATTATGTGCTAATGTAATAATTGATGGCAAAATAATGATAAATAATTTAAAAAATATCAATAAAACAAAAAAGTGGTTATTAAAAGAGTTAAAAAAAGAAAACAAAAATATTAATGATATATTACTTGCTACAGTAGATATAAATGATAATATTATTTTTTATAATAAAAATAATAATGAGCAAGTTTTAAATATATTAGAATAGTATTTAATAGGTGATGATATGAAAAAGAAATTAATTATTAGCTTATGTATCAGCATAGGCACAGGATTATTATCTGCACTTATAACAATGGGAAGTATGGATATATATAAATATTTGGATAAACCAATATTATCTCCTCCTAGTATTATATTCCCTATAGTATGGACAATTTTATATATATTAATGGGCATCAGTGCATATCTAGTTTATAAATCAAATAAAGATAATACAAATGCAATTATTATATACTTATTACAATTATTTGTTAACTTTATATGGCCAATATTTTTCTTTTTATTAAATTATAGACTTATATCATTGTTTATAATTATATTCTTACTAATATTAATAATTATAATGATACTAAAATTTTATAAAATAAATCCTAAAGCAGCCTACCTACAAATACCATACTTACTTTGGGTAATATTTGCAACATATTTAAATTATGTATTTTACATATTAAATAAATAACTTTACATATAAAAATACATAATAAGTTAAAACACAAAAAAATATAGTATAATCATATTAGGAGAAGTATATGAGTAGAATAAATATTTTAAGATTATCAGTAGTATTTTTTTATTTAATAATAATTATTTTTTCAATTATGAAAAGAAAAAGAATAAAACATATGTTCACAATAGTATTATTGATTTTTTCTATAATTACATATACATATATTAAATTATATGATAAATATTCACTTCCAATATTAAATATAAAAGGAAATGAAATAGAAGAAATAGAAGTATTTTCTGAATATGTTGATAAAGGATATACGGTATATCATCCAATAGATAAAATAAATGTAGATGTTAAATCCAATGTTAATACAGAAAAACCAGGTATATATGATGTTATTTATAATATAAAATATTTAGATTATAATATACAAAAGATTAGAAAAGTAAAAGTGGTTGATAATATTAGTCCTAAAATAGAATTAAAAGGATCTTCAACTATCATATTAGAAGAAAATGAAACATATAAAGAAGAAGGCTTTGTTGTAGAAGATAATTATGATAAAGAATTAATAAATAAAGTAAAAATTACTAATAATATAAAAGATGAAATAGGTGAATATAAAATTATATACACAGTTAGTGATTCAAGCGGGAATACAACATCAGTAGAAAGACAAGTAAAAAGAGTAAAATCAACAGGTCAAGTGTATTTAACATTTGATGATGGCCCCTCAAGTATTACATCTAAGATTTTAGATATTTTAAAAGAAGAAGATGTAAAAGCAACATTTTTTATAGTTAATTTTAACAAATCTTATGAAAATGTTATAAAAAGAATAATAGATGAGGGTCATACTTTAGCATTACATAGTTATACACACAATTATAAATTAATATATTCTTCAGAAGAGGCATATTATGAAGATTTAAATAAATTAAGTGATAAAGTTTATAAACTAACTGGTGTAAAACCATCAATAATAAGATTCCCTGGAGGAAGTTCTAATACAATTAGTGCATTTAATAAAGGAATAATGACAAGCCTTACAAAAAGCATAATTGAAAAAGGATATCATTATTTTGATTGGAATGTTGATAGTAAAGATGCGGGTGGTGCGAGAAATGAAAAAGATGTATATAATAATGTAGTAAATAATCTTTCTAAGAAAAAAAATAATGTTGTATTGATGCATGATTTATATAATAACTATAAAACACTTAATGCTCTAAAACAAATAATAAATTATGGTAAAAATGAGGGGTATGAGTTTAAAAATATTACTATGGAAACAAAAATGGTAAGACATAGAGTAAATAATTAAAATTACTAAAAATTAATTTTAACATAAAAATATTATACAAAAATTAGAAATTATTAATTAAATTTCTAATTTTTTGTTATATAAAATAATACAAAATTGTAATTTTAGTAATTTGAATAAAAAAATATAATATGATAAATTCATTTCGAGGGAGGAAGAAATGAAAAAAATATTATTAATTTTATTATTACTTTTCACACCATTATTAGTAAATGGTAGTGAAACTGCTAATGTTTGGTTGGAATACGTTCCTAATGTTTATTGGAATTATAGGAAGAATGGCCTTGTTTATTGGGGTCAATTTGCATACATACATGTAGATGATAAAATAGGGTATTGTCTTGATGTAAAAACACCAGTAAATACAAGTACTTACTATAAATCAAGCGAAGCTGCTGATAGTGTATTAAGGGGAAAAGCTTATTTTGGATATGGATATAATGGAAATAACACATTAAAAGACTATATGGCAACACAAAAAATAATTTGGGATTCAAAAAATAATGTTGAAATATACTTTACAACACAAAGTGGAGGAAATGGATCAATAATAAGTGTTCAAATCGAATTTGATGAGATAACTCAAAGATTCAATAGTCATAGAACCGCACCTAGTTATTCTAATATGAATTTTAATATAGATTCAATAAACTATGTCGTATCTCCAAATCAAGTTACAACAAAATTTGAAGTAGTAAATAATACAAAAAATCAAATAAGTATTGATGAAAATCATACTATAACTTTTGTTGCAAAAGAAATAGGTGGCAATATTTTTGCATTAAAAAAAACATTTGAGTATAGATCAGATAATGTTATATACACTGCAAATAATTCACAAAAAATAATGGTTGCAGGTAACATAGAAGGAGTTACAAGATATTATAGATATGATGTTTTTGGAGGAGAAATAAATATAAATGTAGAATTTGATGAAGACTTAGGTAAAACAAAAGAAGATAATACATTTGAAATATATGATAAAGATAATGAAAAAATAGGGACATATAATACAACACCAGAAGGGAGTTTAAAAATAAAAGATTTATACCCAGGAACATATACAATAAAACAAATAAAAGAAACAGAAGGGTATAAATCTAAAACAAAAGAATATAAAATAGAAATTACAAAAGATTATTTAAATAAGAATCAGAATATACTTCTTAATGCAATAAAAGGAGAAATAAATATAAATGTAGAATTTGATGAAGACTTAGGTAAAACAAAAGAAGATAATACATTTGAAATATATGATAAAGATAATGAAAAAATAGGGACATATAATACAACACCAGAAGGGAGTTTAAAAATAAAAGATTTATACCCAGGAACATATACAATAAAACAAATAAAAGAAACAGAAGGGTATAAATCTAAAACAAAAGAATATAAAATAGAAATTACAAAAGATTATTTAAATAAGAATCAGAATATACTTCTTAATGCAATAAAAGGAGAAATAAATATAAATGTAGAATTTGATGAAGACTTAGGTAAAACAAAAGAAGATAATACATTTGAAATATATGATAAAGATAATGAAAAAATAGGTACATACAATACTACGAAAGAAGGAAGTTTAAAAATAAAAGATTTATATCCAGGAATATATACAATAAAACAAATAAAAGAAACAGAAGGATATAAATCTAAAACAAAAGAATATAAAATAGAAATTACAAAAGATAATTTAAATAAGCATCAGAATATACTTCTTAATGTGATATATATAGATATAATAATAAATAAAACATACACTAATGTATTATTAGAAGATTTAAATATGGATAGTGATATTATTTATGAAATATATGATAAAAATGATAAATTAGTTAATAAAATGATTACTAATAACAATGGGGTTGCAAAAAACACTTTAAAATATGGTTATTATGTTATTAAGCAAACAAATGTAAATAATATAGATTTTATTCATGATGATATAATTATTGATGAAACAATGTTTAATAGCCCAATAACAAAAAATATACATGATAATATATTTAAATTTGATATAAGAATTAATTTTATTGATCAAAAAAATAATGAATTAATAAAAGATGTAGTATTTGAAATAAATGATGAAGAATTTAAAACTAATAATGGTATTTTTATATTAAAAGATAAGAATTTTGGAATATATAAAATAAATGATATATATAGTGAAAAATATAATCAAATAGATACTATTTTATATGATATAAATATAAATAGTGAATTTAATATTGAAAATGATATTGCATATTATGATATTGATGTATATTTAGAAGAAATAAAAAAAGAAGAAAATATTTTTGATGAAATAAATGAAGATAAAATAAATGATAATATAGAAGATAAAGAAGAAGATAAAATAAATGATAATATAGAAGATAAAGAAGAAGATAAAATAAATGACAATATAGAAGATAATATAAATGATGAAATTATTGATAAAGTACCTGTAGTAAAGATTGAAAAATTGCCTTTTTTAGGAGAATATGGAAAGAAATATGAAAAGATTAAATATATTGTTTTTGCTATGTCTATTGGTATCTTTAAGTGGTTGCAGAAGGTACATTAATGATATTAATTATGAGAATAAGATTATTATTGATAAGATAAAAATTAATAAGAGTTATGATGTATCAAGTATAAATGATTATGTATATGGTATTGTTATGTTTATGGAATATGGAAGACCGAATGAATTAAATTCTAATGTAATTATTGGAGGTCATTCAGGAGATAGTTCTAATGCATATTTTAATGATTTAATATTGCTTGAAATAGGTGATAAAGTGGTTCTTTATTATGATAATGTTAAATATATTTATATTGTTGATAGTATTAAAGAGGTTTTTGATACAGATATAAGTGTACTTAATAATACTGGTGAAAAAATACTTACTTTATTAACTTGTAAAAATAATGATATATCAAAAAGAATTGTAGTTACTTGTAAAATGATAGGTTGACATGGTGTCATTTCTTGATTATAATGATTTTAGGAGGCTATTTATGGCAAAACAAACTTATTTAAATTTACCTATAGAGAAGAGAAATACTATCTTAAATTCATTAAAAAAAGAATTTAGTAGAGCAGCATTAAAAGATGCTTTAGTGTCTAATATTGTAAAAGACGCTAAAATACCAAGAGGAAGTTTTTATCAATATTTTGAGAATATAGAAGATGCTTATTATTATGTTATTGATGAATATTCAAGAGATATTAAAATGTATTTATTAGAGGAAATAAAGAATAATAATGGAGATATAATTGTATCTTATCAGCATTTATATATTTATATATTAGATATGATTGAAAAAGAAGAAAATAAAGATTATTTTGAAAAAATATTTTTAAATATGAATTATGAAACTCAAAGTATGTTCACACCGAATTTTAATGATGGACTAAATCAAATAATTAATAAGGTTGATATATCAAAATTAAATATTGCTTCTAAATTTGGACTTGGATATATAATTGATATTATTGAATCCACTATGATGAATAATATTATAAAAAGTTATAAAAGAAATTTAAGTAGAGATAAAAATGTTGAAGTTTTTGAAAAAGAACTAGTGCTTATTTGTACAGGTATATTAAAAAAATAAATCTTTACTTTTATTTAATAAAGTGATATTATAAGGTCAATTAGGAGGGGATTATGTTTGGTTTTAGTAGTATAAGATGTTTTGATTGTGAGAATTTAGATACATCTGATAGAAATAAATATAATGAAGCATATTGCCCTGTTGAGAGGGAATATGTTAGTTTAGATAGTCATACATGTAGATATTTTAAACCTAATTTTTATGTTATGACTGTATATTCAGTTTTAAATAATATACCACTAGATGGTGAATTTATGAATTTAATGCTTTCTTTTAGAGATTCATTTATGATGAATAATGATGAGGGAATTAAGTTTTTAAATGAATATGAGTATTATGGGCCATATATAGCTTATAAATTAAAAAAAGATATGTATAGAAGTGATATAATTATTGAAATGGAAAAAGAATATATAAATCCAATGCTTTCTTTTATAAATGAAAAAAGAAATATAGATGCTCAAAATACTTATATTCAAATGATAGAACAATTAAAAATAAGATATGGTTTAAGTGAAATAAAACAAAAAACAAAAGACTTTAAATTTTAAAGTCTTTTATATTTTTATCATACATATTTTTGCCATCAAAATACTTTTTTTCCTTCATTTTAAGTACAATTGCAATTAACTTAGAAGGAAATTTTGTTACTAATTCATTATATATAGTAGTATTTTCATTATAATACTTTTCTTCTGCCTTAATTTTTGTATTCAAATTAGTTATCTCATACCACAAATCATTAAATGCATTATTTTTTACTAATTTATTATTATCATTTCTAATTGTATAAATTTCTGATTCAATATCAGCAAGTTTTCTTTCAAACTCAAATGATGATAAATTCTCATCTTTTATCTTTTCAAAATCATTAAACTTATCCACATCTTTTTCTACCTTTTTTATTTCAGATATAATTTTAGTTATTAAATCATACTTAAGTCTTAAAGATTCATCTATTTCATTTTCAACAGAATTTATTTTTAATATTTGAGTTTTAATCTTATTATAAATAAGCGCATAACCAATTAAAATAAGTCCAATAACAATAATAATATAAAGTATAATTTGTAATACTTGCATTCTATCACCTTCTACTATAAACATTATATCAAAATAAAATAATATTTACAATAATAGAGATATTTAGCAGTAAAATAGAATGAATTTTCTTTGCAATGATTTCTTGTTATAATTATTATAAGGTAGTGTGATGTAAATGAGAATAAC
>CAZKUP010000008.1:0-26445 GCA_964555985.1 uncultured Clostridium sp.
ACACTAACATAAATAACCATCGAATAAACGAAAAGAAACACTTAAATATTTAAATGTTTCTATATAATTTAAAGATTTATACTCATTATTGGTTGCCTCGGTAAGATTCGAACTTACGAATGCTTGAGTCAGAGTCAAGAGCCTTACCACTTGGCCACGAGGCAAGAAAAAGAATTAAAATGAATCTATATTAATTTTAACTCTTTTATTAATATTTAAATTTGAACTTGCTTGTACAATAGTTCTAATAGAATTAGCTATTTTACCATTTTTACCTATTACTGAAGCAATTTCATCACTACTTACTAAAACTTCAATTAAAATACTATCATCTTCTGTTTCAAATTCTTTAACTGAAACACTTTCAGGATCTTTAACTAAAGATTTAATTAAATAGCTTGTTAAACCTACTAAATCCATAATTATTTACCCTTTTTTTCATCATGAAATTTTTTCATAACACCAGCTTTACTTAAAATATCTTTAACAGTATCAGTTGGAGTTGCACCATTTCTTAACCATTTTAATGCTTTTTCTTCATCAACTTTGATATTATCTGTTAATAAAACTGGATTATATGTACCAACAACTTCTACAAATTTACCATCTCTAGGATATCTTGAATCAGCTGCAACTACACGATAAAATGGTCTTTTTTTAGAACCCATTCTCATTAATCTTAATTTTACTGCCATAATTTCCTCCTTAACAATTTAATGATATCATATATATTTCGTATTGTCAACCAAAAAAGTAGACAAAGAAAAACAGGCTACCCTGTTTTATAAGAACTTCTTAGCTTTGCAAGTATTTTTTGCTCACATCTTGATACTTTTGCTTGAGAATATCCCGTGATATCTGATACTTCTTTTTGACTTCTATCATTAATATATCTTTCATTAATAATAACTCTTTCTTCATCATCTAATGATGAAAGCATTTCATTAATTTCTACCTCTTTATCAATATCTTTATTATCACTTACTGTGTCAATCAAACTACGCTTTCCATCATAAAAACACTCATCTAAACTGCTTACACAATTTCTTAAATTAAGTGCTTCAACTATTTTCCATTCAGGTAAATTAGTTTCAATACTAAGTTCATAAGTAGTAGGCATTCTTTTGTATTTTTGACATAATAATTCTACTAATCTGTCTAATCTACTACATAAATAAGTTATTTCCCTATTTACTTTTATTCCATTGTTTTCTCTAATATATTTTCTCATTTCACCTAATATAAATGGATATGCATATGTAGAAAATTTAGTATTAAATTCGGGATTAAAACTCTTGTAAGCATTAATAAGTCCAATTACACCAACTTGATACAAATCTTCTTTCAAATATTCACTAAAACTACTTGCAAGCTTATAGATCATCTTTTCATTATTCTTTATTACTTCTGTTAAATCGCAAACAATCTTTATCATCTCCTTACAATTATATTAAAGCAAAAAAGAAAAAAGAAAAAAACACTTTCGACAAAACAAGTGTTTATTAGAAAAAAGTTCTTATTTTATTATCTTAATTTTACCAATTAAAGGTAATTCTTTTGCTTTACCAGTACAAACATTTACAATTCCTATAATTGATAATAAAGCAAGAATTATACCAATTACAGTCATAGGAAATGATATAAATAATGGTGTTACCATTTTAGTGCCCACTAAAGAATAATAATTAATTACTACTTTACTTACTTTTATCATACTAAGTAAGCTATTTAAAAGAGTATACACGCCTTCTATTATAAGTAAATTAATACCTCTATTTGCATGATATTTTACAAATTTAGAATCAGTTTTAATAAAATATGGTATAAATGCAAAAACACCTAAATATGATAATATCGCTAAAAAAGTGTTATCATTTATATCTTTTTTATCAAATTCACTAGTAGTGTCACTAGTTTTCATTACATCTTCAATTTTATTCCTTAATTTAGAAGAAAAATCTTCATCCACATTTTTTACTAGTACTTCTCTTTTTCTTCCAACTTTCTTACTTATTATTCCATCATTTTCAAGTCTTTCTATTATTTTAGAAGCTTCTTCTTTTTTTAAATTAAATTCTTTTTCAATAAGTGTTAAACTCACTTTATTATTTTCTATTACATATTTTTTTACTCTATCATATAAATCTATATCATTTTTTATACTACTTCCGCATTTTGGACAAAATTTAAATTCTTTTCTTATTTCACAACCACAATTAACACAATACATAAAAATCCTCCTTAACATGATTAAATTTTACCACATTTTTATTAATATTGCAAAAAAAGTGCAAAACTTTACACTTATTTATTTTTCTTAAAATTTGAAAAGAATAAAAATTTTATAATTGTAATTACAATTGAAATTCCAAATGATATAAATAATATATATATGTTTAATTTATTATTACTGTCTTTTAAATAACCAACATCATTTGTATCTACTAAATGAATATTACTTATATCAAATATTCTTTTAACCTCTTCTTCAAGCCCCTTATATATATTATAAGATAATTTTGCAGAATGATTTTTATTTTTAGAAGTTATCATTATATTAATATATTCTGTATCTTCTTCATATGATACATTAAGCATATTTCTAACTTCTTTTGCTTTATAATTTAAATTTGAATATTTAATTGCTTTATTTAATACTGCATCTGACTTAATTAGTTGCATATAATCAAATAAAACTTTTTTATTAAATTCAACATTTAAATGCTCATCGCCCTCACAATCATGAGTACATACTCCAAGCATAATTGATGTATTTGCAATATATTCTTTTTCATGATTATTATATGTGTAAAAAGTACCTATTACAAATACTATTAAAATTACAATAATATTTAAAAATATATTTTTTAAATAATATTCAACTAAATCCATAATCTTAAATTCCATAAATCCCCCTAAATTTGTTTGTTATTATAGCATACATATCTATAAAATGCAAAACTTTGTTTTTATTTTTAAATATATACTCATTAATAAGAAGAAAATATTCTTATTAAAAAGCAAAATACTAATTAAAATATTATGTTTCTTTGTATTTAATTTCTTTACATCATTATTTATTTTACTTAATTCTTTTAATTTATGATTCATATATTCATCTAATTCTTTATCCTTAAGTAATATTTTATTTAATGATAAATCTATAAACATACCAAGAATTACATTAACTTTATTTAATTTAACATAATCTTTTACATTATATTTATTTAAATCAAGTGCTCTTTTTTCTATCATTTCAAAATAATCATATATAAATTTTTTATTTAATGATTTAGAAATACTATTACCTCTTGAATAATATCCATATAATTTACTCTTCGTATAAACTATTTTTTCTGAATTTAAAATAAATTTATAAGTAGTACCTACATCTTCCTGAACTTTATTTAATGGATATCTAATATCTTTTATAATTTTTTTACTATATAATTTATTAACAGCAAAATTACAAATCATTTTATCCTCTAGTATTATTTTTAAAATATCTTCTTTGCTATAAATATCATAATCACTTATGCTAAAAGAAGGAGTACTTGTAAATCTATCTACCTCACATATTGACATAGAAGCATTATTTTTTCTTAGATTGTTATAAAGAATCATGTACATATCTTTGTGAATTATATCATCACTATCTACAAATCCAATATAATCTCCACTTATTCTTTCTAAACCATAATTTCTTGCACTAGATAACCCACCATTTTCTTTTTTATAATATTTTATTCTACTATCCATTTTTGAATATCTTAAACATATATTACTAGATGAGTCTGTTGAACCATCATCTATTAATAATATTTCAATATTCTTATAACTTTGATTAATTACTGAATCTAAACATCTTTCTAAATACTTTTCCATATTATAAACAGGTATAATAATACTAATTAGATCATTCATCTCCAATAAACCTCCATTTGATGATGAGTTCTTTGCATAGATATTGGTGGATCTAAAACATAATCTCCATATAACTTTCTTAAATAAAAATCATAATCTTTAATACTTGTAAACTTATTATTGTAAAATTGATACTCATCTATTTCCTCAAATAACTTTGCATCAAAATAATTTAATTTATCTAAATAAAGTAGTGATAGATATTTCCCGTTTTTATATTTAGATAATTTTTTATCTAATAATTTTGCCCAAAAATTATAACCTAAAGGAAGTGAAAATATATCTATTAAATTATAAATTATTCTCTTAATAAATTTAAATTTAACTTCTACTTCTTTTTCATCTAATAACTTAGTTTTTTTAATTGCATTTTTTATTCTCATTCTTTTTGAAATCATATTTCTAATAAATCTAGTCTTATGAAATATCTTATCAATATCATCATCGAAACTGTCCATTGGAAAAATATCAATAAATACTCCCATTTTCTTTATTTCCTTAGCGTTTTCCACTAATTTAGTCCTTTTACTAACTAATTTAGCATAAGGATAATAATAATCTTTTGTATTATACATTGTTAATACTTCATATTCTTCATTAAAATCTTTCTCTAAAGCATTAATTAGTTTTAAATAATCATCTCTTTTTAAAGTAATATCAATATCATCATCCCATGGAATATACCCTTTGTATTTAACTGCACCAAGTAATGTACCAGAAATTATATAATAAGTTATGTTATTTTTCTCACATATACTTTTCAAATATAAAAGTCCTTTATACTGAATATCTCTTAATTCATTTAAGGATAATTTATTTTTAGTTTTCATAATACAATTCCTCCTTTTTAATTTTTTCTAAAAAAGAAATTTCATCATAAATCCAACGAAATATATTCTTTCTATTATAAACATGTAACCAATGATATTCTTTTATTTTCCTTACAAAAGAGAAATCATTTTTCTTAATATAATCAGTATTCCTTTTATTCCTTCTAAATAAAGATAATAGCAAAGAAGTCCTTTTTAAAACAATTCTTAAATCTTTTATTTTATCAAAATCAACCCTTCTTAAAAATTGAGCACCATCAAATATAATATTAATATTTTTATTACTAATATAATCCTTACAAAAATCAAAGAACATATTGCATATTTTTTCTTTATCATATTTCATGTATGTTGGATATTTATTTTTAAATTCAAATAATATTTCTTCTTCTAATTTTGTTTTTTCTCTACCTATATCATAGTTAAAAATTATATCAAAACTAATAATTTCGTACTTATATTTTTTACTTAATTCTAAAGAAAGTACACTTTTGCCTGAACCACTTATACCAGTTACAATAATAATTTTTGAATTATTGTCTTTAAAATTGATATATAAATCTTTACTGCCAAACAAAATCATGCTTATACTTCCCTTCTTATTAATTTTAAAAGTTTTCTTTTAACTTCTTTAAATTCTTTTTGTCTATTTTCAATTAAAATAAATAAAATTAAAGTAATTATTACCGCAATAACTCCTTTTACAAATAATATAATAAATGAATTAATAGAAAACAATTTAAAGATATTAATGCATAATGTATAACTAATTATATATGGTAAAGTAAAAATAGAAATTTTTTTTATATACTCTTTAAAACTATATCCAAAAATCTTATTATATATTATTTTAGGCATATACCAAAATGTTGTTGTTACTATAGAAATAATTGTAGCAGCAAAAATTCCATTCATACCATAAAAGTATCCAAGCATAAAAGATAATATTATATTTATGATTGAAGATACTAGTGGCATAATTTTACCCTCACTAAAAAGCCCTAAAGTATCTCTATACGCATTTGCAGGGTACACAATACCTCTTAAATAACATATAACCACAAGATAAATAACTGTAATTTGAGAAATTAAATAATCTTTTCCAATCCAAAGTGTAATAAATGGATTTATAAGTAAACCTATGCAAGTCATGCCTACTCCATATAATAAACATGAAACAAATAGTGCTTCTTCGAATATATTTTTTTGTTTTTTTTCATCTTTATAAACGTTTAAATTACCTATACTTCCTGTTAATCCAGATAATAAATTCCATAACACCCCACTTACTGCTGTTATAATCAAACTATAATTAGAATATAGACCAACTGCACCAATACCAACTATCATTGATAAAATAATATTATCCGTGCCACTTAATACAGTATTACCTAATTTGTATAAAAACAATGATTTAACATTTTTAAATATTTCTTTTATTTCTTCTTTACTAGCTTTTATAAAATTTTTCTCCTTTAAAAAAGGATATTTCTTATTTACATATAAAATAATAAATACTTCAGAAAAAATAGTAGATAATATATATACTAATAAATATAATATATAATTGCGAGTTAATAATAAAATTATAATTTGTATTATTGATTTTATGATAGACAAAATTAACGTTATTAATGAAGTTATATAATTTTTTTGATAAACTAATAACACAGATTTCTTATAGCCAAATAAATATGTTCCTGATGTTTCTAATAAATATAAAGTATAAATAAAAGTAAGATTCTCATTTATTTTTGGAGGTTCTTTAATTATAAAACCCATAAATGGAATAACTAATAGACCTAAAGTCAAAACAACTAAACCAATAATTAAATATATTTTTTTATATAAATTAACTAATGTTTTTATTCTTTCTTTATCATTATTTGCAATAGGTTTATATAAATTATATATAATAGCATTACCAAAACCTAATTCAGCAAAATTTAACACATATAATATATTTGTAAATAATCCATTAATACCTAAATATTCATTTCCTAATGTTTTTATAAATATTGTTCTAACAACAAAATTAATAATAGTTATAGCAATATTACTAAATGCTCCCCATATACTATTTCTCGCACTATTTTTTAATCTTGAACCCATTTTATCACCACCTATTTAAATAAATTCACTAATATATAAAATAAATATTTATTTATATAAAGCGTTATATATAATATTTTTCTTTTAAATGAAAATTTATTATTTAATTCAAAATTTACTTTAAAAATCTTATAATAATTATTCATGTATTCATCTTTAAATATATTAATACACTTGGATTTAGCTGATTGAAGAAAAGCACTGTAAATATAAAATAATCTATATTTTTCTAAATCACTTTTTAAATTCTCATATTTTTTTAAATACTCATAGCAGCTATCACTAAATGTTAAATAATTAATATTCTTTTTTTTGTTATAAGTATTAACATAACTATTTGTTCTTATAAAATATGCATATAATTTACTGTTGTCAAAACATATTTTTTGTGTTTTTTCTATTATTCTTGGCATAATATACATATCTTCATATATATTTCCAATAGGAAATTCAATGTCATTAAATAACTCTTTCTTAAATAATTTATTCCATAAAAAATTTGTAATAGAGCCATCTGATATAATATCCAAAAGAGCTTCATCTTTACTATATATATCTATTTTTGAACTATATTCAAATATAGGACTTTCAGTAAAAGTTGTATAATTACATACACTTATATCACAATTATATCTATTTATATTTTCATATAATCTTTTATACATATTCCTATCTATAATATCATCACTATCAACAAATCCAATATAATCACCTGTTGCTAAAGATAATCCAACATTTCTTGCAAATGAAACACCATTATTGTCTTGATGAACAACCCTTATTCTTTTATCTTTTTTCATATATATATCACATATTTTAGAAGATTTATCAGAAGAGCCATCATCAATTAAAATAATTTCTAAATTTTTGTATGTCTGATTCAATATTGAATCAAGCATTCTTTCTAAATATTTTTCTATATTATAAATTGGAATAATTATACTAATCTTCTTCATAGTACACCCCATATGATTTAATTATTTCTTTTAAGAAAATTATTAATACAAAGTTGCCAATTGTCATAGCTTCAAATATATTATAAATACTAAAAAATATCATTGCATATAACAAATATTTGTCTTTACTACATATTTTCCTACCATTTTTGTAAATATAATAATAAAGAATAATTCCAAAAATTGAATAATTTGCTAAAAGTTTAAAAAATAAATTATCTAAAATTATATTATCAGGTATTCCAAGCCCCCATTTAGATATACCTAGTTTTAAAAATTGATAACAAAACCAAGGCCTAAAACTAAGAAGTTCATTTATTGTATTATATTTTGTCGTGCCAAAAAATAAAGCAAGTAAAATTGATATTACAAAACATATCATGAATATATTTTTATTAAATTTTTTATAATCTATATTTTTTATAAATAAATTTATAAATATTATAATTACTGATAAATAAAATCCTGTTCTGCACATTGTAAATCTATATATAGTAATTGCAATAATTATAGCTATAATTGAAAATAGTTTATTATTTTTAAATAGATATAGTCCAGATAAAACAATTGGAATAAAGTATGCAAAAGCAGCATTAGCGTTTGGAAAACCTAGAGATGTTCTTATTTGAGATTCTCTATCTATAGTTCTATATGATTCACTAATTGGTATAACATTTAAAAGACCTAGTAAAATTGTTAAAATAAATACTATGCTTAATGATTTAAAAATTACTTTTATAATCTCATTGTTATCTTCATCAATTAGTATTAATCCTAATAATGAATATAAAAATATATTATCTTCTTTATATGTATAAAAAATAATAAAGGATACAATAAATATTATTAAAATTTTTATAAATGAATCTCTTGTAAATTTTAATTTAAATAAAAATGGAAGTGATAAAATACATATTAAAAATAAATACATCATTGTTATTAAACTATTAGTTGATATTACACAATTAACAATATATAAAAGCAATTTAAAAGCTATTACTAAAAATACAATTATTTTTTTTAAACCATTCATGATACCACCCCTTCATAAATATTTGTTAAAATATTAACTACTTTTGTAATATCATAATTATTTTTGTTTTTATTATAAATAACCTTTCTTCTTTTCTTTATTTTTAGTAATGCATTTAACCATTTATTCTTATCTAATTCTACATACTTAATTAAATTAGATATTTTAGTACTTCTTGGTATATTTTTACTTGTTATGCAAGAAAGACCATTAATCTGAGCTTCAATTAAAACAATTCCAAGCCCTTCATATAATGATGGAAATAAAAACACATCAAACAAAGAATACAAATTATATATATCATTTCTAACGCCTAATAAAAGCACTTTATCTTCAATATTATATTCTTTAATCTTTTCTTTTATTTTATTTCTTTCTTCACCGTCACCTACTAAAACTAAAACAGAATTAGTATTTATTTTTTGATATTCAAAAAAAACATCAATTAAGAACATATGGTTTTTTCCAAGATCCATTCTACCCACATGTCCAATTACATATTTATCTTTCAAATCATATTCTTTAATAAAATCATTTCTAATTTCATTATTATATTTAAACTTAGAAAAATCTATACCATTAGATATAATAGTAAATTTTTTATTATTAAATAAATACTTTCCAGCTTCATAAGAACATGCCAAATTAATTGTTGTTGTATATTTAAATGCCTTTGATAATATTCTTTTTATAATACCTTTTAAATTATTATTTGTATAATTTGTATGAGCATGTCCTATTCTAACTTTAACACCATTTAATTTGGCTATAATAAATACTAATGCACCGATTGATTCCATATGACAATGCACTATTTTATATTCATTGTGCATCTTAAAAAATTTATTTAAATTAAATATATATTTTATTATATTATTATCATTCCTAAGAGAGAAATGAAATATTTTACCACCTAAAGTTTCTATTTCTTTATCATAAGAAGACTCCTCTTTATAGTGTTCTAAAAAATCAAATTGTATTTTTTCTCTATCAATATGCCTGTACACATTCATAATGAATGTTTCCAAACCACCCATATTCATGTTGGGAACAATATGCAATATCCTCATAACCTATTGCCCCCCCTAAGGAAATTTTTGTATACAAAACTTCTTAGATTATTGGGCATCATATATACAGTGCTTCGTATCAATATATTTTTTAAATAATCTTTTTTTGTGAAAAAACCATTTTTCATATTTCTAAGCATTAAATTATTAATAGATTTAACATACTTAAAACCGCCTCTTCTTCTAAAAAAATCATCACTTATTCTTACTCCAACTAAGCATTCTTCTAAATTAGCACATTCACAATTATTTTGAATCATTCTAATCCATAAATCATAATCCTCACATAAATATACTTTTTGATAATTACCAGAAGATATTACCTTTCCCTTTTTAAATACAACTGCAGGGTGTGAATAAGGATTCCTTGAATGAGCATATTTTACAATATCATCATGTATAAGAGGAAAATTATTATATTGTACTGGACTATGTACATCATTTGTAAATTCTAGTGCCTGAGTGCCTACTATGTCTATATTACTATTATTTGCTAAAAATTTCATTTGTTTTTCAATTCTTGTTGGGAAACTATAATCATCCGCATCCATTCTTGCAACAAATTCATTCTTACATTCTTTTATACCTATAGATAATGCCTCACCTAAGCCAACATTACATGGTAAAGATATAATATTAAATATATTATTGCTTTTGTATTTATCTAATACACTTTCTAATTCATTTGTTAATTTTCCATCTTTAACAATAACAAAATCATCAGTTTTTAAACTTTGATTTAAAATACTTTCAATACTTTCTTCTAAATATTTTGGTATATCTTTTTCATATACAGACATCAGTACACTATAATTTTTCATTAGACAGCCCCTTTTCTCTTTACAACAGCTATAATTGTTTTAAAAAAACACTCTATATCTATTTTAAACGATAAATTATTTATATAATACATTTCCAATTCTATTCTTTCATCATATGTAGTATCACTTCTACCATTACATGCCCACCAGCCTGTAAGTCCAGGTAAAACAGATAAATATCTATTTTTCATTAAACCAAACTTCTCAATTTCTTTTTCAACTACTGGTCTTGGTCCAATTATTGACATATCCCCTTTTATAATATTTATAATTTGTGGAAGTTCATCTAAAGATGTTTTTCTCAAAAAATCTCCAACTCTAGTTATTCTTGGATCATTTTCTAACTTAAAAAACTTTTCATATTCCTCTTTTTGTTCTTTAGTAAAATTATCAAAAACCTCTTGAGCGTTAACAACCATTGTTCTAAATTTATACATTCCAAATTTTTTTCCGTTCTTACCTAAACGATAATGTTTATATATAACTGGTCCTTTTGAATCAATTTTTATAATAATTGAAATAATTAACATAATAGGTAAAAGACAAATAAATGCAATTAGCGCTAAAAATAAGTCAAATAATCTCTTAAACATTAAATAATTTATATCAAAATGTTTAACACCACTTCTTGTAAAATCCATAAAAATCCCCCTTTGATAAAAAATTTGTTTTTTATTATACAACTTTTTTCGACAAAATCAACCCCTTTTTTTTATTTTTTTCAAACAAATATACGAAAAAATGAAAAATAAATACATAAAATATTATTTTTTTTCATATCTGCTGTCATTATTTTTCATTTATAATTCATATTTTAACTATATCATACGAATATATGTTTGTCAATAGAAAAATACAAACTTTTGTTTGAATAAAAAATAATCATACATCAAAGTATATGATTATTTTTTAAATATTAACTATAAAATTTAAAATTGTATTTATATCAAGTTTAAGAAATAAACAAATAAGTGCTGCTAGACCTAAATATGGACCAAGAGGTATTTCATGTGTCTTATTTGATTTAATAGTGATAAGTGATATTGGAAGAGCAATAAACGAAGATAATACTATAGTAAATATTGCTACTTCATAACCTAAAACTAAACCAAAAATAAGCATTAATTTAATATCTCCAAAACCAAGAGATTCCTTTTTAAATATCGCATCTCCAATTATTTTTATTATATACATAACAATAAGAGGTATGATCATATCAATAATTAAAGTAATAATATTTGTTTTAGATAATAATTTTAGTATAAACAATATTATTCCACAAAAGATTAATAATTCATCTGGAATGACCATATAAAGGATATCTGATATCATAAGTATTAATATCATTGATGCAAAAATAATAGCAATAAAGGTATCAATACTTATTCCAAATACTTTATAAATAAGTGCAAAAACTATACCTGTAGATAATTCAAATATTGGATAAAAGATAGATATTTTACTCTTACATTTTTTGCATTTACCACCTAAGAATACCCATGATAAAACAGGTATAAGTTCTATTGGAGATAATTTATGATTACAACTTGTACAATGTGATGAAGGTTTAATTAGACTCATTTTATTAGGTAGTCTATAACCTACAACATTATAAAATGAGCCAAGTACAAGTCCAAATATAAAGAATACTACTAAATAATATGTTTCCATTTTTCCCCCTATACACCTATATTTTGATACATATCAAACATAGGAAGCACTACTGCTAAAAGTACAATTCCAACAATTGATGCAAGTAAGATAATCATAACTGGTTCAATAAACGCCTTTATTTGATTAACTGCATTTTTATGTTGTTCTTGATAATAATTAGATACTTTTTCCATCATCGGACCTAATTGTCCTGTTCTTTCACCAGTTAAAATCATTTCATAAGCTATATTTGGAAATGCCCAATGATTTTTAAATGAATTTGATATTGCTTCACCCTTTGCAAGATTTGCAATTGTGTCAAATATTAACATTTTATATATTTCGTTATTAGTAATTTTACTAAGAACTTCCATACAATCTGTTATATAAACATTATGGTTTAATAATGATGCAAAAGTTTTAGTAAACATTGTTACTTCATTATAAATTATTATATTACCAAATACAGGTAAATTCATAACTAGACTTTGTATAACTGATCTAAATACTTTAATTGACTTATATATAAACATAAATAAAAGTATAAAACCAATTAATCCTGCAACAACAAATTCCCAATATGCTTGTAAAAAGTCACTAACTTTAATAATTATAACAGTAATACTTGGAAGACCTGAATCCATATTTGAATAAATACTTACAAATTCAGGAATAACTTTAACCATTATAAATATTAATACAACTATAGCAAAACAAAGTAATACTGCTGGATATGTTAATGCACTTATCATTTGTTTTTTTGTTTTTTCAATTTCTTTATAATAATTTGCCATATCATCTAAAGTTTCTGGTAAATCACCAGTAAGTTCTGATGCTTTAATCATATTTATTAAAAGCCTTGGAAAAACATTTCCCTGTTTAGATAATGCTTCACTAAAATTTTCTCCCATTGTAAGTTCATATATAATTGATTTATAAACTCTTTTTTGAGAATGTTTTTTACATTGTTTAGATAAAATTTTAACAGACTCTACTAAAGTAATACCAGACTTTAGGAAAGTAGAAAGTTGTGTTAAAAAGAAATCTAACTCTGATGCATTAAACTTTGGACTAGAAAAGCTAATACCTTTTGAAACACTTTTTTGTGGTGTTATTTCATAAACTTCATATCCTTCTGCAAGTAAAAATGAATGAACATCTAGCTTAGAAAATGCAGAAAAATAATCAGTTTCAACTTTACCTGTTTCTTTATTTTTAGCAACATATTTATAAAGAATTTTCTCTTCACTTCTAACAGCATCTTCACCATCAAAGTCAATTAATAAAGTTTGTCTTTGAAGTTCTCTTCTATTTTTAGCATCCCTTACAAAAGATAAATTATTATAAAAATCATTTAACTTTTCTTTGAATGTTTTTCTTTCTTTTTTTGCTTTTTCCTTACTTTCTTCTTGAGCTTTTTTTATTAATAAAGCTTTCTCTTTTCTTTCTTTTCTTGAATCTTCTCTTTCTTTTTTTAATTTTCTTTCTTTTTCTCTTTTTTCCTTAATTATAGCAATATCTTTTTGCTCTTTTTCATGCTTAATTCTAGCTTGTTCTTCATACTTTTTTCTTAATTTTTCTTTCTTTTCTTCTTCTTTTTGCTCTCTTTCTTTAAGTTTTTGTTCTTTTTCTTTCCTTTTTCTTTCTTTTTTTTCTTCTAAAATAATATTAGATTCTTTCTTATCATCACTAGATAAATTAAGTAATTTATCTTCTTCATTTTTTCGTTTCTTTTCTTCGCTTTTTATTCTTTTTTCATTAAGTTTTTCTTCTTTTAATCTCTTTTTTTCTTCTTTAATTCTTCTTTTTTCTTCTTCTTTTTTATTTTTTTCTAATTTTTTTCTTTCTAATTCTTCTTTTTTCTTCTCTTTTAAAATTTTTTTATCTCTATTACCTGAGGTTAAATCTTTAGATAATTCTTTAATTATCTTTTTTTGCTTATTATCTATATTTTTATAAAAGTTATCATTTTTTTTAGTTTCGGCATGGCTATCTATATTAATTTGATCAAGTTTCTTTTCAAATAGTTCTTCTATTTGTTTTTTCTTTTTTTCAATATTTTTTATTTCACTATTTGATAAATTAAAACTTCTTTCACGCATAAAACTAGCATTATTTTGCTCTTCATTAACATCAAGATATTTATTGTCAATATTATTGTTCATCTAATACACACCCTTTATGCCTAACTCCTATTCTATTTAAGTATAGCATACTTTTTAAAATAGTTAAACATTTTTTTATAAATTCATATAATATTTTGAGGAGTGATATTTGTGTATAATCAAATTCCATATACTAATTATCCAATGATGAATTCTTTAGGAAATTCGCAAGGTGGTATTAGTAGTTTATTGGGGTTATCAAAAAAGTCTTTTAATTGGGATACATTTTTAAATAATGCTCAGAGAACATTAAATGTAATTAATCAAGCAATGCCAATATATAATCAAGTTAGACCGATGTTTAGAAATATGGGAACAATATTTAAAGTAATTGGTGAATTAAATAATGCACCTGCTTTAAATGCTGCTGGTGGAGCTGTTAGTAATGCTGCTACAACTACTGCTATTGCAAGTGCACCTAAATTCTTTGTATAAAAAAAATTCTATTTATTTAATTAGAATTCTTTTTTTATTTAAATAATTTATTCTTTTTTTAATAGTTCTTCTTCTTAAGAAATGTTTTTTTGGAATAACAGATAAAATAATATTATTCTTTTTTATTTCAATATCAATATAATTTAAATCTATATTATCCATTATGCCTATATTAATATCAATATTACTATGTTTCTTTTTTCCTCTTTTAAATACCGAAATAATATAATATATATTTTTATCTAATATAAGTTTTTCTTTATCTATATAAAAGCCATTTTTTATCATAAATTTTCTAACTATTTCGGTATTTGAATTTGATTGTATTACTAATTTGTTTATATTATGCATATATTTAATATTTTTTAAAATATGTGTAATAGACATATAACCCATACCTGATATAACTATTGTATTTATATTCATAGATTTATCTATTGTAGTAAGTCCATTTCCACATTTTAAAATAACATTATTACATTTATATTTATCTATATTAGCTCTTGCCATATCAAGGGCACTTTCTCTTAAATCGGATGCATAATATATTTTATTATATTTAAAGGAAAGAAATATATCTAAAAGAGCATGATCACAGCCAATATCAATAACATTATCATCTTTTTCTATAAAAGATGCGATGCAATCTAGTCTTTTTGATAATTTAATCATTTAAATAATCCTTTAATTTCTTAGAACGTGAAGGATGTCTTAATTTTCTTAATGCCTTTGCCTCTATTTGTCTAATTCTCTCTCTTGTAACACCAAACATATTACCAACTTCTTCTAAAGTTCTACAAGTACCATCTTCAAGACCAAATCTAAGTCTTAATACTTGTTCCTCTCTTTCGGTTAAAGTCAAAAGCACCTCAGCAATTTCATCTTTTAATTTTGAATTAATTGCGTATTCTTCTGGGCTCATATTACTTTCATCTTTTATAAAATCAGCAACACAAGAATCTTCATCTTCTCTAGTTGGTTTTTCAAGTGATATAGGATCTACATCAATTTTAATTATTTCTCTTATTTTATCAATAGAAAGTCCCATCTTTTCTGCTAGTTCTTCTTCTTTTGGTTCTCTATTTAATTCAAGAGTAAGTTGTCTTTGAGTTCTTTTTAATTTATTAATTGTTTCAACCATATGAACAGGCACTCTTATTGTTTTTGCTTGGTCTGCAATTGCTCTTGTAATAGCTTGTCTAATCCACCATGTAGCATATGTACTAAATTTATATCCTTTTGTAGCGTCAAACTTATCAACTGCCTTCATAAGTCCCATATTTCCTTCTTGAATTAAATCTAGAAATGATAAATTTCTACCAACATATCTTTTAGCAATAGATACAACTAGACGAAGATTTGATTCTGCTAATAAATTTTTAGCTTCTTCATCCCCTTGTGCAACTCTTTCTGATAACTTAAGTTCATCTTCTAATGATAATAAACTAATTTTACCAATTTCTTTTAAATACATTCTAACAGGATCATTAATACTTACTGTCTTTGGAATAGATAAATCTCCAATAACTTCTCCACCATCTGTACTTTGATCAGTTTCATCAACCTCTTCAGATACAACTTCTATTCCCATATCATGAAACATATTATATAATTCATCTAATGAATCACTATCCATTTCAAGACCTCTTAAATTTTCAGCAAGTTCTTCAAATGTAATATATCCTTTTTCTTTACCCATTTTTAATAATATTTTTTTTCTTTCCTCAAATGTTTTAATCTCACTCATATTATACTCTCACTTTCAAATTTGATATTTCCTTAAATAATTCTATTTTTTTTAATTCATCTGTTTCACTTTTAAACTGATTTGTTAATTTTTTTAAACGCATTTCAATATTATACTTATTAAGAATATTTATATAATCCATTATTTCTTCATATGTATAATTCTCACTTAATTCCATAACATCTATAATATTAAATGCATCTAAAAGCTCTTTTTTATCACTTAAATAACTTAAGAAATCTGCTATAACAAGACCATTATGTTTATTATAATAATATATTATTTCGCTTGCTAAATACCTAAATTTTTGAGTAGGAAAATAGCATTTATTCTTTTCATATATTCTTATAACTTCAGGATATCTTATCATATAAAATATTAGTCTTCTTTCAGATTTTTCATATTTATTTAATGATACAGGTTTCTTTTCTACTTTTTTTCTAACCTTAGTCTTACCCTTTAGCATTCCCTTTATTGTAGTAATACTTATACCAGTTTCATCACTTGTTCTTTTTATAATTAATTCTTTTATAACAGGGTCTTCTTCTAAAGAAAGTAATGAAACAACATTTTTAATGTAATTAGCTACATCAATACTATCATTAAAATTTGTTTCCTTCTTAAATTCATCCATTCTATAATCTAGTAGTGACTTAGGATTATTTACATAATTATTAAATTTATCTACTCCATATTTTTTTATAAATTCATCTGGATCTAGATTATCAGGAAGTCTAATAACTTTAGGTATTACACCAACTTCATTTAATTCTTTAGCACACGATAATGTTGCCTTATTACCTGCAATATCTCCATCAAAACACATTATTACATTTAATGATAATTTCTTTAATAATTTAGCGTGCTCATGTGTAATAGCAGTACCCATACTTGCAACTACATTATAAATTCCAACCATATGAAGTGCAATTACATCCATAAATCCTTCTACTATTATGACAAATTTCTTCTTTCTACAATGCTCTTTTGCCCTATGATAATTATATAAAAGATTACTTTTCTTAAATATATCACTTTCCTTACTATTAACATATTTCGCATCATCTTTTGTCTTATAAATTCTTCCACTAAACCCTACTACTTTACCTTCTAAATCATATAATGGAAACATAATTCTATTTATAAATGTATCATGTAATTTACCATTTGATTCGCTACATATACCAGATTTAATAAGTATTTCATCATTATATCCTTTAGAAATTAGTAATTTATTTAAAGTAGATGATGAAGAAAGTCCTACATCAAACGTTTTTATAATATCATCAGTAAATCCTCTATTTTTTAAATATTCTAAAGCATCTATTCCTTCTTTAGTAAGTAAATTATTTTGATAATACTTACATGCTATATCATATATACCATATAAATCAAGTGATTTATCTGGTAATTTTTTTTCTTTAGAAGAAATATCAAGATGAATACCAACTTTATTTGCAACATATTTTAGTGCATCAATAAATGATACATTGTCATAGTCCATTATAAAGTTAAAAACATTTCCATGTGCACCACAAACAAAGCATGTATAAATTTGTTTTTCGGGTGAAATACTTAAACTAGGATTATGATCATCATGAAAAGGACATACAGCAAAATAATTCTTTCCTTTTTGTTCAATTGGAATATATTCATTTATTATATCGACAATATTTACACTATTTCTTATTTCCTTAATTAAATCATCATTAATCATAATTTCACCCTACAATTATAATATTCCACACTTCTTTGCCAAATTCCCCTAAAAAATTGCAAAAAATTTAATTTTTTTTAATTTTTAGCAAAAAAATGAGATTTTTTTCTCATTTTATCATAATTTTTATATAAAAATTATTTTCTAGATACATATTTACCATCTTTTGTAGAAACGATAATTACATCATTTTCATCTATAAATAATGGAACTCTTACTACAAGACCAGTATTAAGTGTAGCTTCCTTTGTAGCAGTTGTTGCAGTATTACCTTTTATACCAGGTTCTGTTTTAACAACAGTAAGTTCTACTTTTTCAGGTAAATTAATACCTAACATTTCAGCTCCATAATATAAAATATCAACTTCACTATTTTCAGTTAAATACTTACTCTCATCTTCAATTTGAGATAAAGGTAATTCTATTTGTGAATAATCATTCATATCCATAAATACATAATTATCTCCATCACTATATAGATATTGCATTGTTTTCTTTTCAATCATTGCTTTACCAACTTTTGTACTAGAATTAAATGTTTGTTCAACAATTGAACCTGTTCTTAGATTCTTTAACTTCATTTTTACAAAAGCAGCGCCTTTACCAGGTTTAACATGTTGAAACTCTAAAATAGTAAATATATTACCATCTACTTCAATAGTCATACCATTTTTAATATCATTTACATTTACCATAAATCCTCCTTATCAACTATTTCTTTTCTTTATGCTTAGTTGATTTATTACATCTAGAACAATATTTATTTAATTCTAATCTTTCAGTTGTATTCTTTTTATTTTTAATTGTTCTATAGTTTTCTTCATTACATTCAGTGCATACTAAAGTAATTCTTTCTCTGTTACCAGCTTTTGCCATAAAATTCACCTCTTCTTTTAACTACCTTATTATAGCAAATTATTTAAAAATTTCAAAGTATTTTTTACTAATTTGTGCACTTATACGTTTATTTATGCTAGATAAGTAGTTATTTTTATAAATATGACTCACATCTGGAGTAACAACTACTATACTCATTTTAGGATTATCAAATGGTGCAAAACCTGCAAAAGTAGAAGATATTGTTTCTTTATCAATAACTCCATCTTTATCACTATCATAAAAACTTTGAGAAGTACCTGTTTTTCCTGCAGGATTATATTTTATATCAATATAACCATATCCAGTACCAGTATAACCTAAAACTTCTTTAAAACCTTCTCTAATTCTATCAATATATTTACTTTCTAAATCTATTTTATTTAAAAGAATTTTTGAATTATTAATAATTACATCATCACTTATTTTTGAAGTTGTACTTTTATGAACACTTTTTAATAAAGATAATTTGTATCTATTGCCTTTATTTGCAATAGTATTTATGTATTGTGTTAATTGAAATGGTGTATATGTATCATATTGTCCAATTGAAAAATCAAGTAATAAACCAGGTGTATCTTTTGAACCTTTTAAACCAACACTCTCATTAGGTAAATCAATACCTGTTAAAGAACCTAGCCCATATGAATTAAACATTTTTCTATATTTATCAAATGCATCATTATTTATTGTAAATGAGGAATTATAATAATAATCAAAATCAGCAACTTTCATAGCTATTTTAAATTGATATACATTAGAGGATAATCTTAATGCATTTACATCATTTATAAATCCAAGTCCATTTCTATCCCAAGAACATTTAGCACTAGTGCCTGCTAATTTAACACATTCATCTTTTAATACTGTACCTATATCAATTACTTTTTCTTTATATCCAACACTTATACTCGCACCCTTTATAACAGATCCTACTGTAATTGAAGATGATGTAATAAAAGATGTGTAGTCATATACTTTATTATTATTAATTATTTTAGAAACAATAGTAAGTATCTCTCCATTATTAGGATCACTTACTATAGAAAATACTCTATTAAAATACTCTGTATTTGGCTCATTTTTAGTCTTAATCATTTCTTCTTCTACAATTTTATCTGCTTCTTTTTGTAAATTAATATCAATTGATAATACTAAGTCATTACCTCTTTTTTCATCCTTAATCTTTTCAAGTCCATTACCTAAATTTTTATAAACTGCAGGAGTTCCTTTTAAATACTCATCATACATAAGTTCAAGTCCTGATAATCCAACTCTATCTGTAATGCTGTAGCCTTTATTTAAATAATAATCTTTAAGTTCATCAGTAATACCAACTTCCAAACTTGATACATTACCAAAAATACCTCTTAAAGTATCTCCATATAAATAAACTCTATCCCATGATAATCTAGGTATAACACCAGGATATTCTAATAAATTAGCATTTATAAGAGCATATTCATATTCACTTACATCTTTTTTTATTAATTTTTCTTGATAAGAATATCCATTATTCATTAAATAATAAATATATGCACATCTTTTATCAATAGACTCCATCTCTTCATCAGTTATTCTTTCTCTTTTATAATTTTCAATATCATTATAAGTTATTTTTCTTTGTTTTAATTTGTCCCATTCTATATCAGTAATTTTATTAGATGCCTCTTCTTCATTTAAAAGAATCCATAGAGTTTTTATCATGCTTTTAGTGCATAAATCATAATCTAAATCTAAAATTTTGCTTAATTTATTTGCAACTTCTATAGTGTCTTTTGTGCTCATACCACTCTTTCTTTTAAAATATATACTTTTTACTCCTACATTATCTACAAGTAAATTATAATTTCTATCATATATTCTACCCCTTGGAGCACTCTGTCCATATACTTCTTGATATACAAGGTTATTTAAATTTTCTTTATATTTTTTATTATTTATAATTGTAATATAAAATAAGCGAATAAATATAATAGAAAATGATATTATTATAAATATTTTTATTATATTAAATCTTATAGTTTTAATTTTAGTCACCTCATTATTATTTTTAGTAAATATATAGATGTTTATACATATAATTTAATGGGGTGAAATATGTATTTTAATTTAATAAAAAATTATATTAATATGCTTAATAAAGATGATATTGTAAGTTTTGCTAAAAGAGAAAATTTTATTTTAAATAATGAGGAATTAGATATAATTTATAATGCAATAAAAAATAGATGGGAAGAAATATATAATAATGGAATAAATGTAATTAGTGAATATAAAGATAAATTAAATAGTAATACTTATGATAAATTAATTGAATTACATGATAGATATAAAAATAAATATTTAAATTAAAAAGAAACATGTGTTTCTTTTTTAATTTAATAAATGTTCAAAAAGTATTCTAACACCTGTAAATATTAATAAACATCCACCAAATATCTTAGATTTATTACCTACAATTTTGCCTATTCTTTTACCAATTAATGTACCAATAAAACAAATAATAAATGTAAATAGTCCAATTGTAGATATAGATAAAATTAAATTAACATTTAAAAACGCTAAAGTAATACCAACTATAAATGCATCAATACTTGTTGCAATGCTTAATAAAATAATTGTTTTAAAATCTATTTTATCATTATTATCAATATTATTATTATCTAAAATCATACTTATTCCAATAATAGTTAAACAAATAAATGCAATATAATGATCAACACTTGCTACTATGCTTTCAAATCTATATCCAATAAAATAACCAAGTAAAGGCATTATAGCTTGAAAAAGTCCAAAAGAAAAAGAAATAATAAAACTATTTTTTAAACAAGATTTCATATACATACCCTTAGATAAAGATACAACAAAAGCATCCATTGATAAAGATATAGATATTAATAATATTTCTAAAAAATGCATATCATCACCTAAATAATAATATGCATTATATTAGTTATTTAAAACAAAAGAAAAAATGGAATAAAACTATTTATCCCATTTCCATTCTTTAATAATAGGCATATCATCTCCATATTCATGGATATATTCTTTATGCTCTATTAGTTTATTTTTGCACCATTCATTAAGAGTTGATCTTCTATCTCCTAATTTATCTAAATATTTAAGCGCGTCCATTACTAAATGAAATCTATCTAGTTCATTTTGCACTCTCATATCAAATGGAGTTGTAATTGTTCCTTCTTCTTTATAACCATGTACATGTAATAGTTCATTATTTCTTTTATATGTAAGTTGATGTATTAGTGAAGGATAACCATGGAATGCAAATATTACATGTTTATCTTTTCCAAAAATCATTTCATACTCACTACTAGATAGTCCATGTGGATGAGTTGAATCTAATTTCATTAAATCTACAACATTTACTACTCTTATTTTAAGTTCTGGAAATTTATCTCTTAGAATTGTTGTTGCTGCAAGTGTTTCTAATGTAGGGGTATCTCCTGCACATGCCATAATAATATCTGGTTCAGAATCGTTATCATTACTAGCCCAATCCCATATTCCAATACCATTTGTACAATGTTTAATAGCTTCATCCATACTTAACCATTGCATTCTAGGATGTTTACTTGCAACTATTACATTTATATAGTTTTTACTTTTTATAGAGTGATCAAAACATGATAATAAAGTGTTTGCATCAGGTGGCAAATACATTCTAACTATATCTCCTTTTTTTGTAACCAAATGATTTAAAAATCCTGGATCTTGATGTGTATATCCGTTATGATCTTGTTGCCATATATGACTTGTTAGTAAATAATTTAATGATGATATAGGTCTTCTCCATGAAAGTTCTTTTGTAACTTTTAACCATTTAGCATGTTGACTTGCCATTGAATCTACTATTCTAATAAATGCTTCATAACTATGCATAAATCCATGTCTTCCTGTTAATAAATAACCTTCTAACAAACCTTCACAAACATGTTCTGATAGATATGAATCAATTACTCTACCATTATTATCTAAGTATTCATCATAATCATATTTTATAGCATTCCACTTTCTATTAGTAACATCAAACATATAATTTAATCTATTAGAAAGTGCTTCATCTGGCCCAAAAACCCTAAAGTTATCTTGATTCAATTTTATTAAATCTCTTACATATGCCCCTAATACTTTAGTATCTTGTGCGACTACTTCACCATGATTACTAATTTTTACTTCATAATTTCTAAAATCAGGATATCTTAATTCTTCTAAAAGCATTCCTCCATTTGCATGTGGATTTGCACCCATTCTTTTATTTCCTTTTGGAGAAAATTCTCTTATTTCTTTTATTAAAGTACCATTTTCATCAAATAATTCTTCTGGATGATAACTTCTTAACCAATTTTCTAATATCTTTATATCTTCTTCATTATTTATTGTTATTGGCACTTGATGTGCTCTAAAAGTACCTTCTATTACCTTACCATCTACTTCTTTTGGACCTGTCCATCCTTTTTTTGTTTTAAGTATTATCATTGGCCACTCTACATTATCAGATGTCTTATTATTTAAAATAGTTTTTATGCATTCATCTAGTACATATGCCATTTTATTATGAATATCTTCTCCTTCAACTATATATGGAGTATATCCACATCCTTTAAAATAAGATATAAGTTCTTCATCACTAATTCTTGCAAATATAGTAGGATTTGCTATTTTATATCCATTTAAATGAAGTATAGGAAGTACTGTTCCATCTGTTTTAGGATTAATTAATTTATTTATATGCCAACTTGTTGCTAGTGGACCTGTTTCTGCTTCACCATCTCCAACAACACATACAGCAATTAAATCTTTATTATCAAGTACAGCTCCATATGAATGTGATAAACTATATCCAAGTTCACCACCTTCATTTATAGAACCAGGTGTTTCTGGTGCAACATGTGAAGATACTCCTCCAGGGAAACTAAATTGCTTAAATAATTTTTTTAATCCTTCTTTATCCATTGTAATATTAGGATAAACCTCTGAATACACACCCTCCATATAAGTTTGTGAAACCATTGCATTTCCACCATGACCAGGGCCTGATAAATATATCATATCTAAATTATATTTATTAATTACTCTATTTAAATGTGTATATATAAAATTTTGTCCAGGAACTGTTCCCCAGTGCCCTACTAGGTTTGTTTTAATATCTTCTTTTTTTAAAGGAGTTTTTAGTAATGGATTATCTTTTAAATATAATTGACACGCTGATAAGTAATTTGAAGCTCTAAAATATTTATCTATTATATCTAATTCATTTTCTGTAAGTACATTTTTATAATTCATTTTTTGCCTCCTCTATTGCTACTGAAACTGCTACAGTCGCACCTACCATTGGATTATTACCCATACCAATAAATCCCATCATTTCAACATGAGCAGGTACTGATGAGGAGCCTGCAAATTGAGCATCACCATGCATTCTTCCCATTGTATCAGTTAGTCCATAAGATGCTGGTCCTGCTGCTACATTATCAGGATGAAGTGTTCTTCCAGTGCCTCCACCTGACGCTACTGAGAAATATTTTTTTCCTTTTTCAGTACATCTTTTTTTATATATTCCTGCAACAGGATGTTGAAATCTAGTAGGATTTGTAGAATTACCTGTAATAGATATATCCACACCTTCTAATTCCATAATACTAACACCCTCATTTACATCATTTGCACCATAACATCTTACTAAGCTTTTTTCTCTTTTTGAATATTTTATCTCATCTATAATTTTAACTTCATCATGATAAAAATCATACTCTGTTTTAACATAAGTAAATCCATTAATTCTAGATATTATTTGTGCAGCATCTTTACCTAGTCCATTAAGTATTACTCTTAGTTTATTTTTTCTTACTTTATTAGCGCTTTTTACAATTCCAATCGCTCCTTCTGCTGCTGCAAAAGATTCATGACCTGCTAAAAAAGCAAAACATGATGTATCTTCACTAAGTAACATAGACGCTAAATTACCATGTCCTATTCCTACTTTTCTATTATCAGCAACACTTCCAGGAATACAAAATGCTTGAAGTGCTTCTCCTATTTTTATAGCAATATCTTTTGCTTTTTTTACATCACTTACAAGTGAAATTGCAGTACCTAAAGTATATGCATATACTGCATCATCAAAACATATTGGTTGAATACCTCTTACTATACTTTCTACATCAATATTATTTTTTTTACAAATATTTATTGCATCATCAAATGACTCAATATTATATTTATTCATAAGTGGTTGTATTTGTTCCATTCTTTTATCTATATTTTCAAACATACTATTCTCCTCTTGGATCTATTCTTTTAACAGCTTCATCAAATCTTCCATATACACCTGTTGAAGATTCAATTGCTTCAATTGGATTAATCCCTTTCTTTATTTTTTCCATCATCTTACCAATATGAACATATTTATAACCAATTATCTCATCGTTTTCATCAAGTCCAAGTTCAACAACATATCCTTCTGCTAAATCTAAGTATCTGGGGCCTTTTTCTCTTGTTGAATAAGATGTTCCAACTTGACTTCTTTTTCCTTTTCCCAAATCCTCAAGTCCAGAACCAATTGCAAGTCCATTATCTGAAAATGCTGATTGACTTCTTCCATATACTATTTGTAAAAATAATTCTCTCATAGCAACATTTATTGCATCACACACTAAATCAGTATTTAATGCTTCAAGTAGAGTTTTACCAACAAGTGCTTCACTTGCCATAGCAGCACTGTGGGTCATACCAGAACAACCTATTGTTTCAACAAGTGCCTCTTCTATAATTCCATTTTTTATATTTAAAGTTAGTTTACATGCTCCTTGCTGTGGTGCACACCAACCTATTCCATGAGTAAGACCACTAATATCTTTTATCTCTTTTGCATTTACCCATTTACCTTCTTCAGGTATTGGTGCATTAGAGTGACTTACTCTATTTATTTTACACATATTTTCTACTTCTTTTGTATAAACCATATATCCTCCTATCATTACAAGATAATTATACAACAAATATTGAAAATAAAAAAGAAAAAAGTACTTTTTTCAGTAAAATAGAATGAATTTTCTTCGCAATGATTTCTTGTTATAATTATT
>CAZKUP010000009.1:0-19604 GCA_964555985.1 uncultured Clostridium sp.
GTTATTTATGTTAGTGTTGTAATTTTTTAAAAATTATAATATAATTTTAGGGGAAAAACAAAAGTTTTCAAGTATAATATATATAGGAGGCTATATGAAGAATTTAGTAATAGTGGAATCACCTAGTAAATCTAAAACAATAGAAAAATATTTAGGTAAAGATTATAAAGTTGTTTCTAGTAAGGGACATATTAGAGATTTAGCAACAAAGGGTAAATTTGGACTTGGTGTTGATATTGATAATAATTTTAATCCTACATATGAGATTATTAAAGGTAAAAAGAAGATGGTTAGTGACTTAAAGAAGGAAATTAAATCATCTGATAAAGTATATCTTGCAACCGACCCCGACCGTGAAGGAGAGGCAATAAGCTGGCATTTGAAAGATGAACTTAAAATAAAAGATGAAGATTATGAAAGAGTTGTATTTAATGAAATAACTAAAGATACTGTTGTAAATGCATTTAATCATGCTAGAAAAATAGATGAAGATTTAGTGCATTCTCAAGAATCAAGAAGAATACTTGATAGAATTATTGGATTTAGATTAAGTAAATTAATGCAATCAAAGACAAGTGGAAAAAGTGCGGGTAGAGTACAAAGTGTAGCACTTAAACTTATTGTAGATAGAGAAAGAGAAATAAATGCATTTGTTAAGGAAGAGTATTGGTCAATTAGTGCCAAATTTAATGATTTTGATGCAGATTTAGAAAAATTTAAAGATAAAAATATAGATATACATAATGAATTAGAAGCAGATGAAATATTAAATAAATTATCTAATCAGTTTAAAATAGAATCATCTGAAAAAAAAGATAAGAAAAATAAATCCAAACCACCATTTATAACAAGTACACTTCAACAAGAAGCAAGTACTAAATTAGGTTTTAGTGCTAAAAAGACTATGTCTTTAGCGCAAAAATTATATGAGGGTGTGGATTTAGAAAATGAAACAGTTGGATTAATTACTTATATGAGAACTGATTCAATTAGATTAAGTGATGATTTTATAAGGCAATGTTTTAAATTTATTGAAACAAAATATGGAAAAGAATACTTAGGAATGGTAAAAAAATCAAGTAAAAAAGAAAATGTACAAGATGCTCATGAGGCAATTAGACCAACAAGTGTAAATAGAACACCAGAAAGTGTTAAAACATATTTAAGTAATGATGAATTTAAATTATATTCTCTTATTTATAAAAGAGCAGTTGCATCTTTAATGAAAGATACTACTGTAGAGCAAACAAGTATTGTACTTGATAATAATAACTATAAATTTAAGGTTACTGGAAGCGTTGTTAAGTTTGATGGTTATTTAAAAGTATATGGTGATTATGAAGATAAAATAGATAAAATAATTCCACCATTAGATACATATAGAACAGATATACTTATTTCTAATTCTATAATAAAAGAGCAACATTTTACTAAACCAAAACCTAGATATACTGAAGCAAAACTAATTAAAGAAATGGAAGAATTAGGTATTGGAAGACCTTCAACATACGCTAAAACTATGGAAACAATAATAGATAGAGGATATGCTAACTTAGTAGAAAAGAAATTTGTTCCAACAGAAATAGGAATTGAAATTACTGATAAACTACAAGAATATTTTAGTAACTTAATTAATGTAAAGTATACAGCAAAAATGGAAAATGATTTAGATAAAATAGCAGAAGGCAAATTATTGTGGTATAATTTACTTAATGGATTTTATAAAGAATTTGAACCTATGCTTGAAAATGCTTTTAACAATATGGAAAAGAAAAAAGCAGAAGAAACAGGTGAAGTATGTCCAAATTGTAATAGCCCATTAGTAATTAGAAATGGAAGATATGGTAAATTTACAGCATGTTCTAATTATCCAAAATGTAAATATGTAAAAAAAGAAGAAAAAACTACTATAGAAGTATGTAATTGTCCTATGTGTGATGGTAAAGTAATTGAAAAAAGGACTAAAAAAGGTAAGATATTCTATGGATGTAATAATTATCCAAAATGTAAATATGCATCATGGAATAAACCTGAAAATAATGAAAAAAATTAAAAATTTGACAATTTTAGTGTAAAGTGATATAATAAAGCCACTTTTTAAGGAAAAGGAATAGGGGTGTTTAATATGAACAAAGGATATATTTTTGAATATCGAAATGAAAATGAATTTAGAAAATTAGAAAGATCAGTAAAAAAGTATAATATGCTTGCATATAAAAAAATGACTTTTGAATACTATGATTCATTAAAAGAAGGAAAATTTTTAGGTAAACTTATTTCAACAAATAGTAAAGAAAATACAAAAACATATGCTCTTACTATACCTACAGATGAAATGTTTGCTAAAGTTCATGGTGATATGACTTTACATTATACTGTTTATGAGGAAAAAAATATAATTTTACTTGAAACAATTACACCAGAAGATATTTTGTCAGAAGGACATAGAACAGAACTTCCAACATATAAGGGTGTAATGATATCTAAAGCAAATGCTGAAAAAGATATGTTTAAGATAAATTTATTAAATATGTTGCAAAAATAACTTAATAAAAACTAAGAAATAATATAATACTCTTAGTTTTTTAATTAAAGGAGGACTTATGAAGTTAATAGGTACTAAAACAATAGAAACAGAAAGATTAATATTAAGAAAAATAAGAAAAGAAGATTATAAAGAGGCATATAAAAATTGGTGTAGTAACAAAAATGTTGCTAAATATGTGACATGGGATGCTCATGAAAATGAATACGTTACAAAAGAATTATTTGAGGCTTGGGAAAAAGAATATGAATCACTAGATACATTTAGATGGATTGTAGAATTAAAAGATACTCATGATTTAATAGGTACAATAGATGTATTGGGTAAAAAAGATTTTAAGTATGATGTGTGTGAAATAGGATATTGCTATAAAGAAGAGTCTTGGCATAAAGGATATGGTACTGAATGTTTAAAAAGAGTAATAAAATTTTTATTTGAAGAAGTAGATTTTAAAGTAATTACTGCAAAATATATGATTGATAATCCTAATAGTGGGAAAGTAATGGAAAAATCAGGAATGAAACAAGAAGGCATATTAAGGGGAAGAATACTTGATAAAGATGGTAAAAGAACAGATTTAGTGTATTATTCTATAACAAAAGAAGAATTTGAGGATGGTTATAATGGACAATAATATAAAAAGAGCAATAATATTAGATAATTATGAAAATCCATATAATAAAGGATTAACTAATAATAAAGAATACGATATTGTAAATGCTAATAATTCTTCATGTATTGATAATTTAGATTTAGAAATAAAAATAGAAAATAATATTATAAAAGATATGCATTTTGATGGAGAAGCATGTGCAATATCAACAAGTTCTACATCTATCTTATTAAAACTTCTTATTGGAAAAAACATAGATGAAGCATTAAAGATTATTAATGAATACGAAAATATGATAGATGAAAAAGAATATGACGAAAATATACTAGAAGAAGCAGTAGTATATAGTGATACATACAAACAACCTAGTAGAAAAAAATGTGCATTATTATCATATGTAGCAATAAAAGAATATTTATTAAATTATAAATAATATACATATTTAGATAAAGAAGAAAAAGAATCTTTAAAATAAGAGAAAAAAGTAAAAAAATATATAAATTCATTTTATATATTTTTCTTTTATTGTATAATTGTATTGGTGATATTATGAAGGCTATGTGTATTGGTAATGTTGTTTATGATACTTTGTATGTTATGAATAACTTTATTGAGGAGAATAATAAATATAGGGTTAATAGTGTTGTTAAGTCAGTAGGAGGTCCTGCATGTACAGCAGCAGCGCTTCTTTCTATGTGGGGAGTTTTTACTTATTTTTCAGGTGTTATTGGTAATGATTATGTTGGTAAAAAGATTATAAATGAATTACATGATATAAAGGTAAATACTAAGTATTTGGAAGTTAATAAGAATATTTCTACTAAGGAAAGTGTTGTTATTGTTAATAAAAGTTCTTCTACTAGAACAATTTTATCTCAAGATATTTCTGTTAATTTAAGTAAAAGATTAAATGTTAAAGTTGATTTAATATTAGTAGATGGACAAGAGTATGATAAATCTGTTGAGTTAATAAATAATAATCCATCTGCTATTAAAATTATTGATGCAGGAAGATGTAATGATAAAGTAATTAGTTTATGTAAAATGGTTGATTATGTAATATGTTCTTCTTCTTTTATTGAAGAATATACTAGTATAAAACTTGATTTAAATGATTATTCTATTTTAGAATCTATTTTTGATAAAGCAAAAGATTTTAATAATTTAATTATTACTTTAGAAGAAAATGGTGCTTTGTATAAAGATGATAAAGTAAGAATTGTAAGAACTATAAATGTAAATGCTGTAGATACAACAGGTGCGGGTGATGTTTTTCATGGTGCTTTTTCTTATTTTATTATGAATGGGTTTGATATAAAAGAGTGTATTACTTTATCTAATATAGCAGCGTCTGTTTCTACAACAAAGATTGGAGGTAAAAACTCAATACCATCTTTAGATGATGTAATGAGTATATATAAATGTTTGATATAGTTGATGTAAATAAATTACCATCACTTGATTTACATGGTGAATATGGTGATATTGCTAGGGTATTAATAAATGATTTTATTAATGAAAATGTTAAATTAAAAAATAATTTTATTGTAATTATACATGGAAAAGGTACAGGAACACTTAAAAGAATTACTCATGAGGTATTAAGAAAGAATAAATTTGTTGTGCAGTTTAAATTATATTATTATAACGATGGAATGACTTTAGTAGAAATAAGGAGGTAGTAATGCAAGGGTATATAAAGGGAAATGTTAGAGAGGTTTTTTATAAAACTGATAAAGGATATATGGTTGGAGTATTTAAAATAAGAGAAACAAATGATAATGAGTTAGAGCATTATGTAAATAGAACAATAACATTTAATGGTAATTTTCATGAACTTCTTATTAATAATGATTATAAGTTTTATGGGGAAGTAAGTAGGCATCCTAAATATGGTCTTCAGTATAAGGTTTCTTATTATGAAAAGTTAATGCCTGAAGAAAAAAATAGTGTTATTACTTTTTTATCTTCAGGAATATTTCCTGGTATTGGTGTAAAAACTGCTACTAAAATAGTAGAAAAGTTAGGAGATACTGCTCTTGAATTAATATTAGAAGATTATCATAATTTGTTAGTAATTCCTTCTATAAAAGAAGAAAAAGCAAGGATGATATATGATATTCTTTTTAATGAACAAATGAGTTATAAAACTGTATTATATTTACAAGATACTGGGTTTTCTATGAATGAAGCAGTTAAAATATATGAAAAATATAAAGAAGAAGCTATTAAAGTAATTGAAAATAATATATATGATGTAGTTGATAAAGTAGTTGGAGTTTCTTTTTTATCAGTAGATAAGATTGCACTTAAATTAGGAATAGATATAGAAGATGAAAGAAGAATTGAATCTTGTATTTTGTTTTCTATGTATGATTTATGTATAACTTCTGGTAATACTTATTCATCTTTTAATGAAATATATTTAAGAACTATTAAGTATTTAGAAACAAGTATTGATATGAAGAAATTTGAATATTATTTACTTAGATTAAATCAAGATAAAAAAGTAATAATACTTGAAGATAAATATATTTTAAAAGAAATATATGAGATAGAAAATAATATTGCAAAGAAGATAGTTAAATTAGTTAATCATAAAAAAGTAGAGATAAAGGGTATTGAAGGATGTATTTCTTCGCTTGAACATTTGTTCGGTATAGAATATAACAACTTACAAAAAGAAGCAATAATAAGTTCATTAGAAAATAAATTTAATATAATAACAGGTGGACCTGGTACAGGGAAAACTACTATAATAAAAGGTATAGTTGAATCTTATAAACAAATAAATAAAATAAATGATGATAGACTTAAAGATGAAATGATTTTACTCGCACCAACCGGGAGAGCTGCAAGAAGAATAATGGAAGCAACTAATTTTAAAGCACAAACAATTCATAAATTTTTAAAATGGGATAAAGAAACTGATACTTTTCAAATAAATAAGTATAATAAAAGTAGTGCTAAAATAGTTTTAATTGATGAAACATCTATGATAGATATATTTTTATTTAATAGTTTATTAGAAGGTTTGAGTGATAATGTTAGAATTATTTTAGTTGGAGATGCTAATCAACTTCCAAGTGTTTACCCTGGTCAAATTCTTAAGGATTTAATTGATAGTAATGCTGTACCTGTTATTAAATTAAATGAATTATATAGACAAAAAGATGATTCTTATATTATTTCTTTAGCAAATGAAATTAATTGTGGTATTTTAAATGAGGATTTTACTGATAAAAGATCTGATTATAATTTTATTGAAACAACTAAAGAGCAAATTGAATATGTAATAAGTCAACTATGTAAAAAAGCATTAGAAAAAGGTTATAATTATAATCAAATTCAGGTTTTGGTGCCTATGTATAGAGGTATTAATGGAATTGATAATTTAAATAATAAGTTACAAGAAATATTTAATCCGAAATCTAAGGATAAAGATGAATATATTCATAATGATGTTATATTTAGAGAAGGTGATAAGGTTCTTCAAACTAAAAATATAAATGATTTAGAAATATCTAATGGTGATATTGGTATAATTGATAGTATTACTAAAACTCAAAATGGTGTTTTAGCTGTTATTAATTTTGATGGTATTATTGTAGAATTTACTAAAAAACATTTTGAAGATTTAAAATTAGGTTATGCAATAAGTATACATAAAAGTCAAGGTAGTGAATTTGAATTAGTAATAATGCCAATGGATTTATCTTTTAAAAGAATGCTTTATAGAAAACTTCTTTATACAGGAGTAACAAGAGCTAAAAAATCACTTACTTTAGTTGGAGAAAAGAGTGCATTTGTATATGCAACTTCTAAATTAGATGAAGATAGATATACTCTTTTATCTAATTTAATAAAATCTAGTATTAAATTTTAAAAATTGTTAATAATACTAAAGAGATCTCAAAAAGACTAGAGGTGTTAATGTGAAAAAATGTATGATGTATGGTATGATGGGTGGAATGATGGTGCTTATGTATGTAAAATATAAAGATGGCACTATAAAAAGAATTATGAAAAATATGAAACCTATGATGGAATGTGCATTAGAAGAAATTAAAAAATAGTCTTATGTCAGCGGAAAATGCTGACTTTTTATTTTATTTATTTATAAACTATGATATTATATAAGTAGAGGTACAATTATGATAACAAAAGATAATATTGGATGTATGTATCCACAAATAATTAATAATGATTTATTGAAAGAAAAAGGTTTTAATATTTATGAAGATAATTCTTATTTTGAATTATTAAATAGATATAAAAGTTTTTTAGAACAATATTTAAAAGAAAAATTATGTTTAGATTTGATAGATGAGAATTTAGAAAAATCTCCTTTAGGATTTGAAAAGATAAAAGATGAAGATAAAGATTTTTATCAAAAAACATCTACTATGGGATTAAATTATATATATTTAAGAAATAATATATATATTGAACATTTAAAAGATGAAGATATTGAATTTTTATCTAAACAAAGTGAATATAATGACACTACTAAGGAATTTATTAAAAGAACATGTATTAGTGTTATTAATCCATATGAAGATAGTAAAATTATTTTTTATGGTCCAGAGAATCAAAAACATATATGTGATTCTACTGATATAGTACTTGGTATTAGGTATGATGAATTTGTTACTAATGGTATGAGTGATGATGAATTTCAAAAGAATTTTGTTGAAAAATTGGCATTAATAGGTAATTTAATTGGACTTATATCTGTTGTATCAGAAAAAGAAATTGGTCATAAAGTAAAGTTAATACAATATAATAGTGCTTCAATAATAAAGGGGAAAGAAAATATTAAATAAATTTAGGTGGGGTTTATGGAACTTAGAATTGAAGAAGAAAAATTATTAAATGATTTAATTAGAGTAATAAAAGATAGGTATATTTCTTTAACAGGTTATAAATATCATATTGCAGATATTGCTCAGTTATCTTATGCACTAAGATTGTTAATAGGTCAAGATATTCAAGTGTATCATTATAATAATAATAAATATATGAATTATATGAGTAGAACTGGTAAATATAATGAATTATTAAGTGAATTTATTTTAGAGGCAGATTATAATACGAATTTATCAAATAATATAATTGATGAAATGAATAAGAATTTTATTTATTATGGTAGAAGATGTGTAAATAAATTAACTGAAAAAGAATTTTTAGAAATAGAAAGAGATTTTCTTGGAACTTTTGATGAGAGAATACTTAAAATATTTGATGATTATTCAAAAAGAGGTTTAATAGATATGACAGGCACAATAAATGGCAATGCCTTTACTTGTCCACTTTTTTTAACTAATAATCATATGATTATATTACCAAATGAATTTAGTATAGAAAATTTATCTACCTTATCACATGAACTTGGGCATTTATTTGAGTGCTGTTTACTTGATGTAAGATCAAAAAAACAATTATATGAAAAAACACTTAGTTATGAGGAGTTTATCTCACATTATTTAGAGTTTAATTTACAACATTATTTAAAGGAAAATCATATATATTTAAAAGATACTCTAATTACGGAAAATAATATATATTCTAGATTAAAAGATTACTTTGATTCTCTTAATGAGGTATTATATGATGAAGATGATTTAGAAGATATATATGAAATATTCTCATATTCATATGGTAGTTATTTAGGACTACTTATGCATGATAGATTTATAGATAATCCTGTTGAAACAAGAAAAGATGTAGATAATTATTTATTTAATTTAGGTTTATTAAATAAAGATGAATTATTAGATAAACTGGGTCTTTGTAAAGATACTCTAATGGACACTAAGGTGTTATCTAAAAGAATTAATAGACATAGTGCTAATTATAAGGAGTATAACTTATGAAACAAATTGAGAAAATAATATATACTGTATGTATTTCTATAATTACAGGAATGCCACTAATTAATTTTTTAAGATATTGCAATTTCTTAACTGAGAATCAATATTATAAATATTTTAGACAATCATATTTAATATATATATTATTACCAGTATTATTAATAGTATATTTATATTCAGTAATAAAAAAATATTATGAAGTAACTTATGTAGATATAATTATATATATACTTATTTTATTAGGAATTATATCTACAATATTTGCAATAGATATTAGTAAAAGTATTTTTGGAGAAGTAACTAGATATGAAGGGTTTATATCATTATGTTTTTATTATTTCTTATTTTTAAATGTGAAAAATTTTACTAATGAAAAATATAAAAAAAATATAATAAAAGTATTATTAGGTACTGCTTTAGTGCAATTTATATATTCATTTTTACAAGTATATACAAATGCACCATTTGTAATTCATTTCACGCAACCATATATGGCATTTGGTACAGAAGGTAATCCTAATTTTTATGGTAGTTACATGGTTATGTGTTCACTTATTACAATTGTTCTTTATTTTATGAAAAATAATAAAATATATTTAATATTATCTATAATATTTTTCATTTGTTTATGTTTAGCATCTTCAACTGGCCCTATTTTAGGATTTACTTTAGCATATATATTTTTGCTTGTTATCTTTTTTAAGAAAATCAATTTTAAAAAATTTATAGTTTTAACAAGTGTTTTAATATCATTATTTTTTACAGTAGATAAATCAGTTTTATTTGTTCATGAAAATGTTTTTAACAATACTATAGAAGATGCTTATAATGTTAAAAATGAGTTAAAAAATTCTTTTACAAATATATCTAATAATGATTTTGGAAATGGTAGACTTAGAATTTGGTTAAATACTATACCTGCTGTTAAAGAGTATTTTCTATTTGGATGTGGTATAGATAATTTTGCAGAAATATATCCTCATCCTAAAGGGCTAGTATATGATAAGGCACATAATATATATTTACAAATGCTTGTTACTAATGGTGTATTTGCACTTGAAGCATATTGTGCTTTATGTTTAGTTGTATTTATAAAAGGATTTAAATTAAAAAATCCATTTGAAATAGCACTATATATTGCATTTATAGGGTATTCTATCCAAGCATTTGCAAACATAAGTGTAATAGATGTTGCACCAATATTTTATATAATTTTAGGACTTCTTTATTCACATTATGAAAAAGATTAAAAGCATTTTTCTTACAATTTTTGTAAGTGAAAATGTTTTTTGTTTTTAAAATAAATTTCATAAATAAATGTATGTTAATAAATAAACAATTATGATATAATTGAATAAGAATAGAAGAGTGAGGATATGAAAGAGGAAGTTAGTTTTTTACCCATTGGTACAATTATATTTATTAAAGAAGAAATTAATCCATATATGATTATAGGATATTTACATATAAGTAAATTAAATAAGATATATGATTATATATGTATTCCGTTTCCATATGGATTGATGAGTGATAAGTTTATTAAATATTGTAACCAAAAGGATATTGAAAAAATTATATTTAAAGGGTTTGAAAGTAATGAGTATTTTGAATTTTCAAAAAAACTTAATGATAAGTATTCTATTATAAGGGATGGTAATAATGGCAATGTATGTTAGTTCAAGTTCTATTTTAGCTAAAATTAGAGAAAAAGAGAAAGAAAAGAAAGAATTAGAAAAATGTAGAAAAAAAGTTGTTAAATTAGATGATGAATTAACATGTATGCAACAAAAATTTAGTAAAGCAGGAGAACTTATTTTTGAAGCAGGAGATATTGGTGGAGTGCCTTTTGATAATGGTAAAACAAAAGAAGCAGCTGTGGATATTAAAAAAATAACTGATGAACTTCAGTTAAATATAGAAGATATAGATTTAAAAATTGCTGAATTAGAAGAAGAAATTGAAACATTATATAAGCAATATGATTTAGCTTTAAAAGCAGAAGAACAGCAAAGAATAAATGCTAGTAAGGCAAAGAAAACAAAAGGTGGAATAGTAAAACAAGTTTATTTAAAGGAGTGAAAAAAATGGATAATAACATTGTATTAAGCGATGAAATTAAGTTAAAATATGTTAATAATGTAAAAATAACTGAATCAGTTTTTTATAAATACAATGTTATTAGCAATGAAGAAATTATAAAAGATATTTATTTACTTAATAAAATATCTGATAATGATTCTAATATTGATAAAGAAAAGTTATTAGCTTATATTACTGAAGAAATAAATAAAAAAGATAATGATTATATTGTAATTGATATAAATGGCTTTATTAAACCAAATGTATCCTCTGAAAAAAATAATAATAAAAATAATAATAAAAGAAATAATAATGGAGCATCTTTAAATTTTGTAAGTTATCAAAAATTTGATGAAGCAATGTTACTAATTAAAGAACTGAATACAAAGTGTAATTTTGAAAAAGCATTTAGTGATTTTGATTATAGTGATATTCCTAAAAGTTATTCTTCTATATCTAATAGTTTAGACAATACTAGCATGCTAATAAATAGATTGCATGATGGTGGAGGAGTTTCTAAATTAATAAGTGATTATCAAGAAAGTTATAATAATATTTTCAAATCTATATTAAATGCTTTTGCATCAGAACAATTATTTAAAGCAGAAAATAATCAATTAGAATTAAGCAGTGATAGTTTAAGTGTGTTTGGAACAAGTGATGGACTTTGTAAAGATGTCTTTGATTATTGTTCTCTTGTCGTATCTGGAATAACAGATGGTGGGAGTATTCCATCTAGTTTTGGAGAATATTTTACAAATATAGAAAAGATATATAATAAATATGATGTTGTATCACAATTAGAGGCAGAAGAAATATTAAATGCTGGCAATTTAAAAATAGATTCTGATGAATTAAAAGATATGACTGATGAAGAAAAAGAAAATTATATTAAGAACATTAATTCTCAGTTAGATGGTATTTATGATTGCTTAAATGAAAGCCTTGGTATAAGTAGAAGTGATTTTGATAATTTAATAAAAAATGACACAAAAGCACTTGCAAAACTTATATCTGATTCATCAATTGAATCTGCAAAAAATAGACTTAATGGTGGAGGAGATATTAATTATTTGAATAATTTCTTTTTTGCAATGCAAGATGCATATTATTCTATTCCATCTGGTCAAGAAGCACTGTTAAATAGATTTTTAGAAAATAGTGCTACAGAATTTGATGAATATAATTCACTTGGATACACAGATTATATTCAATATTGTATGGCCTCAGGTCATGCACATGATTGGTTGAGAGAAGATTTAAGAAGTTTTTCTAATACAATTGATAAAATAAATTTAAATTCTAATATGTCTGGATTACAAGATGATTTATCAAAAGAAGAATTAAACTATATAAGTGAATATTTAGCTAATACTGGATATCTTCCATATGGATATGTTAATGAAAATGGAACATATAAAAGAAGAACATATACAAAAATGGGAGAAGAAATGCTTTATTATATGGATTATCATTGCGGAGAAAATATTGGTAATTCTTTAGATAATAAAGTTATAACTGCATTTTCTAATCAAGGTAAAATGGATGCAGTTCAAAGAAATTATAAGGGTTCATGGATAAATGAAAGAATAAAAAATGCAACAAGTGAATCGGAAAGAAAATTACTTGAAGAAGAGGCACTATTAGATTATCAAATATTAAATGGGTTAAAGAATGATAAGGCAAGAAAAGAAGAGTTAATTAGTCAAGGATATATGTCTTTTGAAGATCTTTTAGCGTTTGTCAATTCTATGGGAGAAGATGTTACTAATCTTGCTAGTGATGATTATATTAATGCGAATAAAGACAAAATATTGGAGTTAACTGGACTTAATGAAGAAGCACTTTATAATTTTAAAGTAAATACTTTAAATCCAATTCTAATAAAAAATAGTACATTAAGTGTTTCAGTAATAGAACTTGCTAGTGGACTAGTTAAGTTTTTTGAAAATATAGGTGATGCAGTAGATACAGCATTTCATAGTGATTTTATTCTTAATGTAGGTAAAGATTTTTTTAGTGCAATAAAAAATACGGATGAATTATCTAAAGAAGTACTTGAATTAAGAAATAAAATTTGGAATGAATATGCTTCTACAGATTTGTATAAATCAGAATTTGATAAATATTTAAATAGTGCTGTTGCTGAAGTAGATTTTACTAACTATTTTTATGCTCATTATGATGATAGTTCAAGATCTGCTTTTATAAATGGGAAACTTTATAATAATCATTATAATATTCCAGATGATGTTAAATTATCAGTTATTATGAATATATTTCAAGAAAAAAAATATCAAGAATGGGATTTAAATGATACATCATCATCTAATTATTACAAAGCAACATTTAAAGAAGGAATAAGAAATGGAGGAGTATTTACTACATTTGATTCCTTAAGTGAAAATATATTAGAAAATGCTCAAAAACAATTAGAAACTATGGACAGAGTAGCTGTAGATAAAACAGGAGAATGGTTCTATAAAAATGTATTTAGTCAAGATTGGTATAATTCTCTTGAAATAAATTCTTTAGTAAAAAATTCTAACATTTTAGGTATGACAGTTAATCAAGTTGGTAATATGGCAATTCCAGTTTTATCATCAATGATACCAGTAGTTGGTCAGGCCCTAAGTAGTACTTTATTATTTGTATCCTCATTTGGAGGTGCATCAGAAGAAGCATTTGTTAGTGGAGCATCATATAATGAAGCACTTACATATGCTACATTATCTGCTACAACAGAACTACTAATTGAAAAAGTATTTTCTGGTGTTGCTGGTTTTGGTGAAGGTTGGTTAGATGATGCATTAGAATTTTTGCCTAATAAAATATTATCTGCAACAAACCTTGTAGACAATGTCCCAGCACAAGTTTTAAAGAAATTAATTGTTGGTGGTTTTGGTGAAGGAATAGAAGAAGTTACAACAGATTTTGTTACACCTCTTTGGAAAAGTTTAACATTTTTAAACGAAAAATCATATTCTGAAATAGTTTCCGAAGATGTTTCTTTAGAAAGTGAAATTCAAACCTTTTTAGTGTCATTTTTATCAAGTATGGTATTTGGTTCAAGTGAAATTATTCAAAAAAATAATATGTTTAATAATCAATATTCAAATTTGGTAGAACAAATTGGATATATTCCTGGAATGAATGAAGCTGCAAATGGAATATTAGCAGAAATAATTGGATATGACACTAATGTATTAACAAGTGATATTATATCTAAGTTAATAGATAAAACTGTAATTGATTTAAAGCAATCACTTGACGCAAGGAGTATTGAGAAGCTTCAAAAATTAGTAACAGCTAAACAAGAACTAGATACAAGAAATATAACTTTTGAAATAAATAATAAACAAGTAACCCTTCCACTTGGATTTGCAATGGATACATTAGATATGGCTGGGTTAACTAAAAACTATACAATTGAAAATGATACAATAATACTAAAAAATAAAGATATTAACAGTTATGCTAAAGCATTATATAACATTGCTTTAAATCAATTAAATGAAAAACAAATAAGCAATGCATTAAATTTAGAAATACTAGTAGATGAATTAAATAACAATACATATACTAAAGAAACCTTTACTATTGCACTTAAAATACTTGCAGATAATAATATAGATACAAGTATATATTCAGAAATTGCATTAAATGAAGAAAATATATCAACAGATGAGCGAGTAGAGAATATTTATAAACAAGCAATTGAAATAATAGAAAAAAACGGTAAACAAACAAAAACTGATATTAACACAATTAAAGATTCAATAAAAAATAATAAGTATGATGTATGGGATCTTGTTTCTTTAGCAACAGATGGAAATATTAAATATAACGGTGTTGTAATAGATACTGTAGTTGAAACAACAGCTGAAACTACGTCTAGTAATATTAGTGAAAATGTTGACTCTAGTAGTACAAATGTAAATACATCAGAAACAAATACTAATATAGATACTGTAGTTGAAACAGCAGCTGAAACTACGTCTAGTAATATTAGTGAAAATGTTGATACTAGCAGTACAAATGTAAATACATCAGAAACAAATACTAATATAGATACTGTAGTTGAAACAGCAGCTGAAACTACGTCTAGTAATATTAGTGAAAATGTTGATACTAGCAGTGCTACAACTGCTGCTATTGCCGGTACTGCTGCAATTGAAGCAACGAGAGCTAGTAATCAAGATAATGTTATAGCAAATAATGTTAATTTAACTCAAGAAACTAAGGTAGATGACTTAACTAAAAAAACGACTACAGAAAATGTAGAAACAAGTTCGGATATAGAGTCTAAAAATGTTGAAAAAATGCATAGTACTGTTGATAGTGGGGTAGTTGTAGTTGCTTCTTTAGATGATTTAATTAATAAATATGGTGATGAAGCTATAAATAGTTTTAATAATTATGTCTTTAATGTAAATTCAGTTTATGGGTTAATATTAAATAATGATTTAGAACAATTAAATTTAATTAAAAATATTGCAACAGATTATTTAAGATTTGCAAGTACAAATTGGAGAATATATAATCCATGTAATAATGTTATTCAAATGATAGATTTTGCTATAGATGGAGGACTTGGTAGCAGTGTTTCAAATATAATGGTTAATGGAAATGTTGCAGTTGATTTAAATGTTGCTAAGGAATTTATTAATGCTACAAATGGAAAAGTATCTCTTCAACAAATATTTAATATGATAAGGGATGGTAATGGAGATTGTACTATATTATTTGCTAAGGATAATACTATTAGTACATGTGAAACATTATTAGAAATTGCTGAGAATAATAATTTTAATAATCAATATATTGATACTTTAAGAAAGGCAGTTGATATAGCTAAAAGTAATGTTGATATTAATGAAAAATATATCTTAATTTCTAAAATGCGTATGGATTCAGTTAAACCAAATTACTATAACATTTTTGAAACAAGCATTCATAAAGATGGAATAGATATAGCTATAAAAGAATTAGAACAAATAGGCATTTCAAATAAAGAAATTGCAGATAATATTCTTTATTCATCTTTGATAAATACAACTAAAGAAACAACTAGAGAATATTATTATAAAGCATTTGACTATTTAACAAATAATAATATAGATGTAAAAGAAGCAGTAGAATATATAAGAAATAAATTATATTCATATTATAATGTTATTGGTTCTAGAGAAATATTTTCTGATTCTTCTGGATTAAAAATAAAGGTTGCATTTAATTTTAATCAAAATAATCTTGATTCTATTTTTCTTAAAATAATAAATAGTATTGATTCTGCAAGAAAGAATTATGGTATAACAGATTTAAAGGAAATAATTATAAGTGATAGATTATGCCCAAATGATTTGTACTGGGAAAAAGTTGGATATAAAGATTATAGTGGTAATAATAGGTTTGTTTCATCTGCGAGTGCAAATGCTACTTCAGTATTTGTATGGAATGGTACTATTGATATGGGTGAGATTATTCATGAATATGGACATACTGTTGATCATTATATAACAAGAACTTTCTCATTAGAAAAAAGGTTTTCTGAGTCAACAGAATGGATAAGCGCTATAGAAGCTGATAAAACTATTACTTTAGAGCCTATATCTGGTTATTCAACTGCATCCTCTGGTGAAGATTTTGCTGAATTTATAAGAGTATATGAAAATAATCCACTTGAAACAGCTATTAAATATCCAAATAGATTTAATGCTATATCCAAATATTTAAATTTGAATTTAGAAGAAAAAATTATTAATTTAATTTCAGAGAGTTCATTAAATAATGTTTTAGAACAAACTTTTAACTCAGATATGAGAAAAATATTTATTGAACAATATGTATTAGGGCAATCTGATGCAGGAAATATAGAAGGATTTGATGTTAGATATAAATCACTTATTAATGCATTAGATACTATATATAAAGATAAAACAAGTTTTCTAAAAGATGTTGACCCTATTGATTTATTTGATATGATCAAGTTAGATATTTCTATTGCTAATAATTTTAAAATAAGTAATCAACAAATAGATGAAGCATTAAATGACCTTATAAGAGGAAATGATGTATCAAATATTTTTAGTGAAAATGAACAAAAATTATTAAAGTTATTTGACAATGAAACTCTAACAAATTTATATGAATTTAATGAAAGTTATAAACAATTTATAAATTATATAAATGGTGATACATCATTTATTTCCGATGATTTAATTGAAAATTTAAAGAAAAATATTTCACATATTCCAGAGAGTTTTAGAGAAAAATTAAATTTAAATAGTAATAATGAGCCTATTAATTTGGTAAATAATTCAGTTGAAACTAGTGCTGATATAGGTAGAGTATCTTCTATTGAATATAAAAGCATTAAAGATACTGTCTCTATGGAACCATCTGGTTCTATTACTAAAAGTAGTATAGATACTAATATAGATCAAATGATAGATGTTAGTCCAACTATGAGACCTATAGAGGCTAATATAAATAACAATGTTGTAACAAATAGTGAGATAAGTATTCCTTTAGAGTTTGATGGAGTAGCAACTGATAGAATATTAAATTTTATAATAAAAGATACTAATTCTATTAGGAGTGCATTATTCGATGAAAATTGGAATGTAGATAGTGAAATAAGTAAGATTATAAAGTTATATAATTATTATAAATCTAATAGAATTAAATTAGATATTAATCCTAATTTAGAAGAGTTTATTATTAAATATAGTAGCATTGAACAAAGTTCTAGTAATACTCTATTTAATGTAGAAAATGCATTTTATAATGGGGAAGATATTATATCATTACCTACTAGATTTGAATTTATTAGATCAAGAGATGCAATAGATATTATTGAAGGCAGACTGATTATTAAGTATTATTCTGAAGCGGATTTGCTTTCTGCTGTAAGAGAAATATCAAAATATTATGAAGGTAAAAATGTTACGTTATCAAAAAATCTTGAAATGGCATTTAATCTTATAAAAAATTTGGATGAAAACATGACTATATGTAATTTTATAGATGCAATCAATGGAGAGGCTCCAATAATTTTACCATCTACTGTTAAAGGTGATTGGTCAAGTGCCACTATTACAGATGTAATGAAATATTTAAATGGTAAGTATTCATTCATCTCTAGCGGTGTAATTAATAATTTAAAGAAGATAATTGATGAAAATAATTTATATATTCCAGAAAAAATTAAAACAAAAATAGACTTGATTGCTAGTTTAGGGGATAATCTCATACTTAACGAAAGCGATTATTTAAAAGGTTTAAGTGAACCAATTATTTTTCCTAAAGATTTAAAAGGTACATATAAAGGAACCAAAGGAATTTACGAATGGCTACTAGGTAATGATGTCAGTGAATATGATTTTTATGTTGATATTTCTTCTGCAATTAAAGTATTTTCTAATTACGTCGTTTCAAATGATATAGTGTTAGATGAAATAGTTATGAATAAAATTAATGTAATAAGTAACTTAAAAACAGATGAAATAATATTAAATCTTGAAGAGTTTTTAATGGGAGAAGATGCAATTATTGTAAATAATATTAAAATAGATGATACTATAGTTAATTTATATGCAGTAATAGATTTAGTTAAATTAAGAAATGATTTTCATTTAAATATACTTGGAAATGAAATTGTTGATGGATTAAGTAGAAATAATTTATTTAAGGCAATAGATGAATTATATAATATAGTGCCATCTTTAAAAGAAGAAACTAGTGAAAATTATGAGTTAATAAAAGATATATTTGATAATAAATATGTTTTAAGAAATCGTTATATTATTCCAAAACAATTTGGCAATATAGACACAAGTACATTAGAAACAATTATTTTTAATCCTAATAAATTATTTAAATATAATAGTGAAGAGAGAACTAATATACTTAATGAAATTAATAAATTTTTAGCATATATTAAAGATAATATAGATAATGATTATTTAATAAATAAATATACAAGTAGATATGATATGTTAGTAGAATTTATATCAAGAGAAGTACCTACTATAAATATAGAAAATGGTGTTTATAGTGATGCATATCATGTATTTAAATCAGTGGATGTATTTGGTGCTGATCAAGGTGTAATAAGAGAAATGCTTGAAAATAATGGAATAAAAGAATCTATTCAAATGTTATTTGATAATATAGGAAATGATACTTTCTTAAAAGATTTAAGAGATGCTAATATTACAACAGATACAATAAGCAGTGCTATTGATAGAGTATTTTCACTTAATCAAGATACAAAGTCTATAAATAATTTAATTAATTTTATAAGTAATAATGATGTATTAAACTTAATAAGAAAAAATTATCCTGGTATGAGTGGAATAGATGCAATAAGATTTATGTATTTAATGGAAACGGTGGAAGCAGGAGGAAATGGTATATGTAATTATGCAACTATTGCTAATATGATATTTGAATATTTTATGGGTAATGAAGAATTATTTGAACAAAGTTT
>CAZKUP010000009.1:19704-24409 GCA_964555985.1 uncultured Clostridium sp.
TATGTTGTATCATATGAATTTACTGATACTCCTACAGATATAAATATTAATCCAAATTCTAATATAAGTATTCATGAAAATGTTTTAAATGTAGAAAAGACTATTAAATCTCAAAGAGAATTAGAAGAAATGTATGGTGCTGAAAATATAAAATTATTTAGAGAAATATATAGAGATCCAAGTAAATTATATACATATATTAGTACTTTAAATAAAACTGATGTTGATTTAATGAGAAGAATTGTTGATGAATATTATAATTCTTCTCCTAATGATACTTTAGAAAAATTAAGAAAAAGACTTTCTAGTAATGAAATTAATTTAAGAATTAAATATGACACTCTAAATAATACACCATATACATTTGAAATGTTGAATAATATAATTTCATCTAACGATGTATATACATATATAACTGATGAAAGCTTTGTAGAAGGCTCTAAAATATTAGTAGAATATTATAAAGAAATAGGAAATGATACAGAACAAATAGAGCAAATAGTAAGTGTATTAGATAGTAATATCTCATTAGAAGAAAAATATGCTCGTATTTCTCAAATACATATTGATTCTATCGCACCTAAATCATATTATGATTTTACTAATTTATATAGTATTAATCAAAATACAGATAAAGTAATTAGTTTATTAGAAAATATGGGTTATAATGATTTAAGTATTTCAGAAGCATTACTTTATAAATCATTAATTGAATCTGATAAAGATATTTCAAGAAGTTATTATAATAAAGCATTTGATTATTTAGTAAGTAAAGGAAGAAGTAAAGAAGTTGCATCTCTTAAACTACAAACATATTATGAACACTTATTAAATGAAAGAGGAGTGCATACTGTTTTAACAACTACATCAGGTATAAAGATTAAAATTATAAATGGATTTAATTGTGATAATAAATTATTAAATCCAAAAGAAATTGCTAAGGTATTAGACAGGTCAAGAAAATATTATGAAGGCACTGATTTAAAAGAAATAATAATATATGATACTTTCTCACCTAAAAATAAATATTCAGAGCATGTTCAATACAAAAATTATTCTAAAAATAAGGCATTCGTTTCAGCAGCTTCTGCTACAAGTACATCTATCTCATTATGGTCCGACTTTGATGATATAAATACACTTGTGCACGAATATGCTCATACAATTGATAGGCATATTAGTAGAATGTATGCATATTCAAGTTATTTTTCGAATAGTCTTGCTTGGATAAATGCTATAAAAGAAGATAAAGCATTTAATGGTAGAATTATTTCAAGATATGCAACTGCAAGTAATCAAGAAGACTTTGCAGAATTCTTAAGAGTATTTGATAAAGATCCACTAAATGCTGCTATGGCATTTCCTAATAGATACAAAGTTGCATCAAGATATTTAAATTTAGAAATAGATGAGAATTTAATAGATGAATATATTTCAAGTAATTTAATACAATATGTAATAGATGATGCGGTTGGAATACTTTCAAAAGATGGAACACCACTTTCATTTATAAAAGATTATTTAAATAATACACCATATAATAACTTTGCAAGAAAAATATTTGATGAACTTAATATGGTGTATGAAAATAAATTAGAAATATTTGAAGATTTTACTACATATCAAGTATTAGAAAGCATTAAATTAGAATCTAATATTGGTACAAATGAATTTTTAGATATTATAAAAGATTACTTAGATAATAAAAGTATTGGAAACAGAATCTCAGTAGATAATAAAAAAATATTAGATTTAATGAACAAAGATGAAATAAGAGAATGGATGATAGAAGAAGAATTTGATATTACAAAAGAGGGTGAAACCGTAATTATTGATGAAGAAGAATATCAAAGTTCTAAAACAAATGAGAGTTTTGCTTCTTTCTTAAGAAAAGATAATGATATTGATAGATTAGAAAAAATATTACATGAAGATATTTCTTTACTAGATCAAACTGATTTAAAAAGAGTAGTTGATTATATAAATAAAGGAAAAATAAAAATAAAAAATAGTAATTTATCAATTGATACTATACATACATTACTTAGAAATAATGTTAGTTTAAATAAAATTTATCCATTATCAAATGTTAAAGCATTAAAAACATTTATTGATTATTTCTCTCTTGATACTTTAACTTTATTTGATAAATTAAATAATGGATTCTTACTTATGAATAATGCTTTTAATTTATATCAATTATTTGATTATCATGATTTAAGTATACCAAAATTAGATGGAAATACCAAAATAGATGAATTATATAATCTTATTACAAATACTATTAATTCTTCTAAAACAAGCAATTTAAGAAATTATACATTTAATTATCGTGGCTTAGAAAATACTGAGTATTCAAAATTACATCCTGAATTATTTTTAGAAGACAATGCTCCAAGTGCTTTAAAAGAATTATATTATACTGGTAAAATAAATAGTGGTAATGAATATAATAGTGAATTTAGTAAATATCTTGAGGGTAAAAGTGTAAAAGGTATTATACATAAACCATTACAAGAGTTTGATTTAAGTATAGTAAAAGATATAAATACATATAGTAGTAAAAGCACAAAATATTTAAGTGGATTAGAAGAATTATCTAAAAAAATAGGATTAAGTACAGAAGAAATCCAAAATATTTTAAGTAATAAATTACAAGATTTAATTAATAAAAGTGAATTTGTAATAAGAAGGTCTGGTAATTCTATATTACAAATATTAGAAAGTGGTAAATTTAAAAATCAATTTGAAGTAAATAATTCTACATTTGGAGTATACGATCCAAATATGAGAATGAATTTTGAAGAAGAAATATTTAATCTTCCAAGAAATATAAGATATGAAGAAAGACCTATCTATGGAATGCTTCTTCCAAAGGATTTAAATTCAAAATATGCACAAAAAGGTCCAGGAGCATTTTATTCAAACAATAATGGTGCGATGTTTGTATTTGATATAGATAAAATAAAACAAAGTACTACATTAACACTTGCAGATTCACTAGATTACGCTAGTAAAATAAATGCAACTAATCTAACTAATCCAAAATACTACGGTATGATGGATGAGTTATTAAGTAAAATTAATTCAAAAGAAGATCTATATAATTTTGATTTTACTCATCTATATAATAAATCTAGTTTAGAAGTAGGTACATCTGCTTATTATGAATTTCAAATACATGGAAATAATTCACATTCATTAGATAATCTTAAGAAAATAGTTTTCTTAAAAACTCCAAATGAAGAAATAATAAAAGAATTGAAGAAACTAAATATTAATTGGGAAGTGTTGTAGGTGAAGTATGAAATATAATGTAAATTATAAAACAAGAGTAATTGGTAAAAATGATGATTGGATGGTTATTACTGACCATCCAACCATATCATTAAATGATTTAAATAAAACAGCTTCAATAGTTGATAATAATTTAAATATTATTAAAGAAAATGAATTAATTGATAAAATACTTAAATTCTCAAGTATTTCTATTACAAATGAATACTTATTAGAACAAAATAATGTTTTAAATTCAATAATTGGTTTTGCAGTTGGAGATGCTTTTGGAGTACCTGTTGAATTTATGGAAAGAGATAAAGTAAAATCACTTAATCTTACTACTATGATAAAAGGCGTGCATAATGTAGAAAAAGGTTCATGGAGCGATGATACATCAATGGTTATTGCAACTATAGATTCTATTCTAAATAAAAAAGGTATAGATTATAAAGATATTATGAATAATTTTATTAAGATAAATAAATATGGAGAATTTACATCACTTGGTTATGTTTTTGATGTAGGCACAACTCTTACTAAAGCATTAAATAAATACATAAAAACACAAGATATAAACACATGTGGATGTAATGATTTTATGGACAATGGAAATGGGTCTATTATGAGAATACTTCCCATTAGTTTATATGTGATATATAAGGAATATTCTAATGAAGAAATACTTAATATAATAAAAAAATCTTCATCATTAACTCATTCACATGAAATAAGTATAATGGGTTGCTATATTTATACACTTTATTTAAAAGAAATAATTAAATCTAAAGACAAATTAAAAGCATTTAACTATATACTAGAACAAAACTATTCATACTTTTCCAGAGAATGTACTGATAAATATAAAAGATTATTAGATGAGAAATTTTTAGATATTAAAGAAGAAAAAATTAATTCAACTGGATATATAATAGATACCATCGAATCTATTATATATTCAATAAATAACTCAAATAATTATAAAGAATCCATTTTTACTGCAATAAATTTAGGAAGTGATACAGACACAATAGGAGCATTAACAGGCGCTGTTGCAGGTATTATATATGGAATAAATGATATACCAAGTAATCTTCTTATTGACTTAGTAAAAAAAGATTATATAATAGAATATAGTAATAAATATTATGAATTTTTAGGAGGAGAAAATGGAAAATAAAATTGAAACATACTATTTAGATGATGATGGTAATTTTGTTGAACCTGAAAAAGCTACAAGAGGAATTATAAGAGAATTAGACGAATCTGGAAATCTAGTTAGAGAAACATTCGGAAGATTTGTTCCAATTGAAGATGATGATGAAAAAAAGATAAATAAATAATATAATTTTATTTTAAATAATAACATTTTTGTTATTATTTTTTAAATAATTTTTTATAATACATAGTGACCCCTAGGTTATTATGT
>CAZKUP010000010.1:0-24227 GCA_964555985.1 uncultured Clostridium sp.
TTCCTTTTACTGTTACTTTTGCTGTGTTTCCATCAAATTTAATTGTACAATTTTCGTAATCATTGCTACTTAGTTTTGCAACACTATCACATGTTATTGTTGCATCTTCTTTACCTAGTACTGTATTTTGCATTTTTGTTTTTTCTGCAGAACTTGCTATCATTTTTACACTTGTTTCTAGTGTTGATTTTTTGGATGAGTTTATTACATCCATTATTTTAGGTACTGCTATTACTAATATTATTGCTAATATTACTATTACTGCTAAAAGTTCAACCAATGTAAATCCCCTATTTACATTTTTCTTGTGTAACATTATAATTTTCCTCCTTTATTTTATATTACACATCTATTATATCATCCCCCCCCCCCGTATTTGTCAAGTGTTTTTTATAAATTTTTACATTTTTTTTACAAAAAAATTGCAAATTAATAAAAAGAGTTGTAGTTTTTAATTTACAACTTTGTATTTTATAAAAATTCTTTTAGTTTTTCTACATATTCTTCTTGAAAATCAACATATTCTTGTATTAATTTATATACTTTTTTATCTATATTTTTGTTGTTTAGTAGTTTTCTTCCCTCTATTATTCCCATAGTAGTGCCTTTTATAAATAGTTCTGCTATTTTGGATTCGTTATCTGTTTCGTTTATTCTAATTTGTATTCCGTACCATGTCATCATTTTTTCCATTATGTTTGTTTCATGTGGTTTTTTTGAACTATCTTTTTTATATATTTTTTCTATTTTTTGTATGGTATCTTCGTAGTGTTTACATTGTTTTATTAATATTTTTTTTAGGTTTTTATTATTTACTTTTTCTATTACATAATTTATTGAATCTCTTCCCATACAAGAACCTTTATTTAATTCATCTAATACATTTAATTTTTCTTCTTTCATAACTATTCCTCCATAATTAATATTTACATTAATTATGAATTTATACATATGACAATATGTCATTATTAATTTAATGAGTCTATTAAATATAAGCTTTTATAAGTTTTTGAATTTTTTAATAATTCTTTATGTGTTCCAACGCTTTCTAATTTTCCATCTTCTATTACACATATTACATCTGCATCTACAATTGTGGATAATCTATGTGCGACAACAATAACTGTATGGTCTATTATTAAATTATCTATTGTTTGTTTAATGTATTCCTGTGATTCGTTATCTAGTGCACTTGTAGCTTCATCAAATAGTATTACTTTTGTATTTATAAGAAGTGTTCTTGCTATTGCTATTCTTTGTTTTTGTCCTCCTGATAAGTTTACTCCACCTTCTCCAATTATTGTATCGTATTTATTTGGTAAGCTCATTATGTAGTCATCTATGTATGATTTTTTACAAACTTCTCTTATTTCTTCTAAGGTAGCATTTTCTTTTACTAATCTAAAGTTATCTAGTATTGACATATTAAAAAGAAATGGACTTTGTCTTATTATTGATATATTGTTTCTAAGTGAGTTTTCAGTTAATTCACAAATATTTGTATTATCTAATAATACTTCTCCATTTGTTGCATCAAAGTATCTTAATAGTAAATTAAATATTGTGCTTTTACCATTACCACTTCTTCCTACTATTGCTATTTTTTTATTTGGTTCTATTTTTAAATTTAGTCCTTTTAATGTATATTCTTCATCAGTTGAGTATTTGAAACTTACATTTTTAAATTCTATAATTCCATTGTAATTATTAAGTGTTTTATTACCAAATTTTTCATCATTAAATCTTCTATTATTTATTATTTCATCTATTCTATTTAATGATACTTTTACTTTATTGTAATTTATTCCAAAATCACTTAAACTTTCTACTACATCATCTATTCTCCATATGTATGATTCTATTACTATGAAAAATGCATATGATAGTTTGTTTGTTACTACAAAGTATCCACTTGTTGCAAGTATTATAAGTTGTAATAGAAAGTACATAAGACTATTTAGATTGTAATATATTACTTCGTATTTTTTTATTTTTTTCTGACTTATAAATGTATTATCTATTGTTGTAAATAATCTATTTTCTATGTTTTCTTTTATTCCTAGTGCCTTAATTTCTCTTATTCCTGTTAGGTTTTCAGTAGCGTTTTTTACTTGTAAATCGCTATATTTTTTTATTTTTTCTTGTTCTTTTTGTATTTTAGGAAAGAATTTATATGAAATAAATCCCATAATAATACAGAATACAATTATTTCTATACCTAGTATTATTGATGAGGTGAATGCAATAAATATTACTACGCAAATCATTATTAGTCTACAAAACATTTTTACTAGTTTATTAAGTAATTCCATAACTCTATCTGGGTCAGTTGTAAGTCTATTTATAAATTCACCAACTCCTATTTCTTCGAATGCTATTGCAGGCATATTACTTATTTTTCTATATAAATCTTTTATTACATTTTTTGAAAATTTTATTTCTAGTGAATTATATATTAAATCTCTTGGCACTGAAAGTACACAAAAGAAAAGTATATCCATTGCTTGTCTTAATACTAGATATGTCATAAATATTGTAAATGAATTTTCTATAAGTGCTTCTAGGGCATATCCCCAAAAGAATGATGATAATAGTCTTGGAATATATGTTAATATTACAAGAATAATATATATAAATAGTTTTAGTTTTTCATGTTTTAAATATGAAAATATTATTTTAAAAGTATTACTTTTTCTTTTTTTCATGTTTACCTCCACATAATAAAAGAGATTATTTTTCTTTTAATAAGTCCCTAATCTCTTTTAATAATTCAATTTTTTCATCAACTATCTTTTCTTCTGTTTTTTCTTCTTTTTTCTTAAATTTTTCAAAAAATTTAACCATCATAAAAATACATAAAGCAATAATTAGAAAATCAATTACTGATTGAATAAATAATCCATAAGATATAACTGCATTATTAAACTTAATTGATAAATTAGAAAAATCTAATCCACCTAATATAATACCTATAATTGGCATTAGGACATCATTAACAAGACTTGTAACTATTTTTCCAAATGCTGAACCAATTATAACACCAACAGCCATATCTACAACATTTCCTCGTGATATAAATGTTTTAAATTCGTTAATCATTTTTACTTCTTTTAACTTCTTTTTCACTTCACTCACCCCTATAATTATATATATTTTTTTAACTAATGTCAAATTGAGTAAATTAAATAAAAAACATTTAAATTTTTAAATGTTTTCTAACAGAACTATAGCTACCAAACATACCTACTACTGTACCTATTAATATTAGTATTAATGATATCATATATATAAATGGTGTTGGAGATACAAGTTGTAAAAATGGTGAAATACTTTCTAATTTAACTACATCATAAAGTGCTGAATAACCATATATTGTTACTAATATTGGTATTACTGCACCAAGAAATCCTAAAAATAAACCTTCTATTACAAATGGTAATTTAATATTAAAATTAGAAGCTCCTACTAATCTCATTATTTCTATTTCTTTTCTTCTTGAGAATATAGTTATTTTTATTGTATTACTAACTAAGAATATTGTAACAATAATAAGCGCAACAACTACACCAATCAAAAATTTTTCAACAATACTTAATACTGATAACATTTGTTCAACTATACCTTCTCCATAACGAACTATTCCTACTTTATCTATTTTCTTTATTTCTTTAGCAGTTTTACCTATTGTTTCTATATCTTTTACTTTTATAGAAAAAGTATCTGCAAGTGGATTCTCATTCTCATCCCAACTATTAATTATTGCTTCAAACATTTCAGAGGATTCTTTCCATGATTCTGCTACTTCAGCTTTTGATTCATATACAAATGATTCAACATTATTCATATTTTTTATTTTATTTTCAATATTTTTTATTTCATCACTAGTTGCATCATTTTCAACAAATACAACTATTGAAAAATCTTTTTTTATTAATACAGCAATATTTTCTATATTATAAGACACTACCATTGATACTGCTACAATTAAAAGAGTTATTGTTATACATGATATAGACGCAATTGATAATGAAAAATTTCTAAATACACTTTTAAATGCATCTCTAATACTTCTTCCTAAAATTCTAAATAGCTTCATCTACATATTTTCCTTTCTCATAATCTTTTTTTAGTCTACCCGCATCTATTAATAATACTCTTTTCTTCATTCTATTTACCATTTCTTTATCATGTGTAGCCATTATTATTGTTGTGCCATTATTATTAATACTTTCAAGTACTTTCATTATTTCCCAGCTAGTGTCTGGATCTAGGTTTCCTGTTGGTTCATCACATAATAATAATTTTGGATTATTTACTATTGCTCTTGCTATTGCAACTCTTTGTTGTTCACCACCTGATAGTTCATTTGGATAATTTTTAGCTTTATTTTTAAGTCCTACTTGTTCAAGTGCCTTTAATGTTTTAACTCTTATTTCACTTGATGGAAGACCTAAAATTTCAAGTGCAAAAGCAACATTTTCATATACTGTTAGCTTTGGTAATAACTTAAAATCTTGAAATACAATTCCTATTTTTCTTCTTATTTTATATACTTTTCTATTTTTTAACTTAGCAACATTTATACCAGCTAACATAATACTTCCATGAGTAGGTTTTTCCTCTCTATAAAGCATTTTAATTAATGTACTTTTACCACTACCTGATGCTCCTATTACAAAGATAAAATCTCCTTTTTTTACTTTTAAATCAAAATCATATATTGCAGTAACACCTGTTTTATATTTCTTTTCTAAATCTTTAATTACAATTAATTCCATACTTCACTCCTTTTTTGTGATAAGTATAATAACAATCAGTTATTATATAAAAAGCATCACTATCTATTTCATTTATATATTTCTTTAATTTAATATAATCACTTGTGGATATAACGGTAAGTAAAACATCCATCTTCAAAGAATTATACCCACCTATCGCATCAATTTCACTAACTCCTGTATGAAGTGTATTTTTTATATAATCACATACTTTATCACTAGATGTTGTCATTATATAAAACATTTTCTTATTAGACACTCCTAATATTATTCTATCTGTTACATTACTTGAAATATACAATATAATTATAGCATATAAAATACTTTCTAATCCAAAAATAAATCCACCAGAAACAATTAATATAACATCTACTATAAATATTGCACTTCCCATAGGCATTTTTAACTTATCAGATAGAATTTTTTTTACTACATCAAGTCCTCCTCCTAAAAATCCTTCTTTAAATATTAGACCACTACCTATTCCATATAAAATTGAATAAATAAGATAAAATAAGAATTTATTGCTATAATCAAGAGTAATTATATTAGGGATACCTTCAAATAATTTTATAAATAATGGATACAATATTGAACAAAATAATAACTTTTTAGTGTCATTAAATCCATAAAATATAAAATTAATAATAATCATAATAACATACACAATAGAAAGTATAGTAGATGGACTTATATTAAAAATTTCACCTAATAATATAGAAAGACCATTCGTACCACCAATAACTAATTTTATAGGAGATAAAAATAAATCAAAAGTAAGAGTACATATTACAAGTCCAAGTATGACTCTAAGATAACTATTTAAATTTTTATGCTCCACCTTTTACCTCATATGAATCAGTAATAACAAAGAATGAATCTTCATCTATCTTACTAATTCCTTCCTTTAATCTATAATATTCTCTTGTAGGAATAACACACATAAGCATCTTTTGTTTTTCATTTGTATATCCACCTTTTACAGGAAATATTGTTACTCCATGACCAAGACTATTCATTATGTACTCTTTAACTTTTTCACTTTCTGATGTAATTATATAAAATGATTTGCTTTTTGATATTCCAAGCATAATTCTATCTGTAATAAAACTAAGTAAATAAAGCACAATAAGAGCATAAAGCATATTATTCCATCCATACTTAATTCCACCTATTAATACTATTGAGCCATCTACAATTATCATTGCATTACCAATTGATGTATGAAAATATTTTGCAACAATTTGATTTAAAATATCCGTACCACCTGTAGTAAAACCCATCTTAAATGTAAGACCATATCCAACACCTCTTATTACACCTGCAACTACTGCAATTAAAAGCATATCATTTGAATTAAATACTATTAATTTTGAAATATTACTTGTAAGAGATACAAATAATGGAAATAACAAGGATCCAATTACAGAACCCATTGTAGTTTTTACTCCAAGTAATGGAAAACTAATTATTAATAATAAAATACATAATATTGTAATTAATACATTTGGATCAATAACATTTTTTAAAATATTAGCAATACCATCAACATCACCTGCAACAATACTATTAGGCTTTAAAAATAAATTATATGCAAAAGCATAAAGAAATAATCCTAGGCAAAGAGTTGAATACTTCTTTACTTCCTTTAATACATTATTCACTATACCACTTCCTTTAAATACGACTCAATAAACATATCAATATCACCATCTAATACACCAAGTACATTAGTATTTTCAGTACTAGTTCTATGATCTTTTACCATAGAATATGGGTGCATAACATAACTTCTTATTTGAGAACCAAAATTTATTTCCATTTTAGAACCTCTTAAATCCTTAAGTTCCTTTTCTTTTTCTTCTAATTTAATTAAATATAATTTATTTTTTAATAAACTAATTGCTTTCTCTTTATTCTTAATTTGACTTCTTTCATTTTGACAAGTTACTACAGTTTTAGTAGGTAAATGCGTAATTCTAACTGCACTATCAGTTGTATTAACAGATTGACCACCCGCACCACTACTTCTATATACATCTACTTTTAAATCCTCATCTCTTAACTCAATCTCTATTTTATCATCAAATTCAGGTGTAATATCAACTGACGCAAAAGTTGTATGTCTTCTAGAATTAGAATCAAAAGGAGATATTCTAACTAAACGATGAACACCTTTTTCTCCCTTTAAATATCCATAAGCATACTCGCCCTTAATAAGAATAGATATACTCTTATAACCTACTTCTTCACCTAATTCCTTATCAATAAGTTCATATTTAAATCCATTCTTCTCACACCATCTCGTATACATTCTATAAAGCATACTAGTCCAATCACAACTTTCTGTACCACCCGCACCACTATGTATTTCAAGAACACAATTATTTTTATCATATTCCTTATTTAAAAGGGTTAATACCTCAAAACTAGATACCTCATTAGACAAATTTATAAGCTCTAATTCAATTAATTTTCTTAACTCATTATCATCTTCTATTTTTAAAAGATTTAACTCATCAATTTTATTATTTATAGAATCAGTAAAATATGTAATTTTATCTACATAAAATTTCATACTATTAATTTTTTGAATCACTTCATTAGCAGACTTTTGATCCTGCCAAAAATTAGGATCCTGAGTTAACTCTTGTAATCTACTAATCTCAAGATTTTTATTATCTAAGTCAAAGTAACCTCCTAAACTCATCTAATTTCTTACTTAAAAGGTTAATTTTATCTTCCATTTCTCTTATTTCCATCATACCACCTATACTAAAATTATAACATTTTAAATAATAGATATCAATTACAAATATTAAAATAAAATATAGGGAATTAAAATAAAAAAGTGAAAATTTTAATTCTTTTCACTTTTTTACATTATTCAGTTAATTTATCTTCAAAAACATCTAATGGTTCATCTTCTGCAAAGTCAGATTCTAAATCAAAACTTACTTCTGAGTATTTTTTAGCACCTGTTCCTGCAGGAATTAATTTACCAATTATAACGTTTTCTTTTAATCCTTGTAACTTATCTACTTTTCCTTTTATAGCAGCGTCAGTTAAGATTCTTGTAGTTTCTTGGAATGATGCAGCTGATAGGAATGAGTCAGTTTCAAGAGATGCTTTTGTAATACCTAATAATACTGGTCTACCTGTTGCAGGTGTTTTACCATTTAGAATTAGATCTTTATTAGTTTCAGTAAATTTAGATAATGATACTAAAGTACCTAATAATAAATTAGAATCTCCTTCTTCTACTATTCTAATTCTAGAAATCATTCTTCTTGCAATTATTTCAACGTGTTTATCAGATATACCAACACCTTGTGAACAATATACTCTTTGTACTTCTTTTAGAATATAATTTTGTACTGTTATTGGATCTGTTACAGCAAGTAATTCTTTTGGATTTATATTACCACTTGTAAGTACATCTCCAGGTTTTACAACATCTCCAACTTCTACTAATAACTTAGCTCCATAGTTTGTAACATGTTCTTTAGTATCAGCATCATTCATAATAGTAATTTTAAATTTACCATTAACATTTTCTATGTTAGTTATCTTACCTGATATTTCAGCAATTGTTGCTTTACCTTTTGGATTTCTAGCTTCAAATAATTCTTGAACACGAGGAAGACCTTGAGTAATGTCATCTCCTCCTGCAACACCACCTGTATGGAATGTTCTCATTGTTAACTGTGTACCTGGTTCACCTATTGATTGTGCAGCCATTATACCAACAGCTTCACCAAGCTCAACCATATTACCAGTTGCTAAGTTTTTACCATAACATCTTCTACATACACCGCTTGAACATTTACATGATAATAAACTACGAATTTCTACACTTGTAACTCCTGCTTTAATTATTTTATCAGCAAGTGGTTCTGTAACATATTCATTTCTTTCACATATTACTTCCCCAGTTTCTGGATTTACAACTTTCTTATTAGTAAATCTTCCTAAAATTCTATCATATAATGATTCAATAACAGTTCCTGCTTTTTCATCTTTTATTTCTTCAACTACTACACCTTGTAATGTACCACAATCTTCTTCTCTAACAATAACATCTTGTGCAACATCAACAAGTCTTCTTGTTAAGTAACCTGATTCTGCTGTTTTTAATGCAGTATCAGCACTACCTTTACGAGCACCATGTGTTGATAAGAAGAATTCAGATACACTTAATCCTTCATAGAAGTTTGATGTAATAGGTATTTCTACTGATTCACCATTTGGTTTTGCCATAAGTCCACGCATACCAGCAAGTTGTGTAAAGTTATTTAAATTACCACGAGCTTTTGATTTCATCATGACAAATATTGGGTTATCTTCATCCTCATTAGAATAAACTTCTAATTCTTTTTGTACTTTTAATTTAGCGTTATTCCAAACTTCAATTACCTTTTTAAATCTTTCTTCATCAGTAATTAAACCTCTTTGGAATTGTTTATTTATTTTATCTACTAATTCATTACCTTCTTTTAATATTTCAGGTTTATTTTTACTTGTAACAATATCACTAACTGCTATTGTAATACCAGCTTTAGTAGAATATTTAAATCCTAAATCCTTAAGTCTATCTAAGAACATTGATGTATCAGTTGTTTTATATCTTTTAAATACTTGAGCAATTATACTTTCTAAGTCACCCTTAGCAAATGCTTTACCACTAGGAATTTCTTTAATTTTTTCTTTAATATTTTCACCCTTAGAAATAAAGTATTTAGAAGGAATTACATGCTCAATATTTTCTTTAGAAGCTTCATTTACATATTGGAATGAATCTGGAAGTATTTCATTAAATTTAATTTTACCAACTGTAGTTACTAAATATTTATCTAATAAATAATCTGGGAAAATTTTATGTTTAAATGAACTTACTGGAAGAACAATTCTTGTATGTAAAGTTATTTCATTTCTTTCATAAGCCATTAATGCTTCATTAGCATCTTTAAATACTCTTCCTTCACCCTTTAATCCTCTTTTTTCCATTGTTATATAGAAATTACCAAGAATCATATCTTGTGTTGGAGTAACAATAGGTTTACCATCTTTTGGAGATAGAATATTATTAGCACCAAGCATTAATATTCTAGCTTCAGTTTGAGCTTCTTCTGAAAGTGGAACGTGAACAGCCATTTGGTCACCATCAAAGTCTGCATTAAATGCTGTAGTAACAAGTGGATGTAATCTTATTGCACGTCCATCTATTAATTTAGGTTCAAATGCTTGAATACCTAAACGGTGTAATGTTGGAGCACGGTTTAGTAATACTGGATGTTCTTTAATAACTTCTTCAACTACATCCCATACTCTTTCATCTTTATTTTCAATCATCTTTTTAGCGCTCTTTATATTTGTAGCTATTTCTTTTTCTACTAAAACCTTTATAACATGAGGTTTAAATAATTCAAGTGCCATTTCTTTTGGAAGACCACATTGATACATTTTAAGATCTGGTCCAACAACTATTACAGAACGACCTGAATAGTCAACACGTTTACCAAGTAAATTTTGTCTAAATCTACCTTGTTTACCCTTTAATATACTACTTAATGACTTAAGTGGTCTATTAGACGCTCCTGTAACACTTCTACCTCTACGTCCATTATCAAATAATGCGTCCACAGCTTCTTGAAGCATACGTTTTTCATTTCTAACAATAATAGATGGAGCATTTAACTCTAATAATTTCTTTAAACGATTATTTCTGTTTATAACTCTTCTATATAAATCATTTAAATCTGATGTAGCAAATCTACCACCATCTATTTGAATCATAGGTCTTATTTCTGGTGGAATAACTGGAAGTGCTGTTAAAATCATCCATTCAGGTTTATTTCCTGACTTAACAAATGAATCTAAAACTTCTAATCTTTTTACAAGTCTTACTTTCTTTTGTCCAATTGAATTTTCTAATTCTTTATTTAATTCAGCAAGTTCCTTTTCAACATCAACTTCTTCTAAAAGTTTTTTAATTGCTTCCGCACCCATTCCTACTTCAAATCCATTACCATACTTTTCATAATAACTATGATATTCTTTATCTGACAATGTTTGTTTCTTTTGAAGAGGTGTAATACCTGGATCTAATACTACATAAGATACGAAATATAATACTTCCTCTAAATCTCTTGGAGACATATCTAGAACAAGTCCCATTCTAGATGGAGTACCCTTAAAAAACCAAATGTGAGATACAGGGGCAGCAAGTTCAATATGCCCCATTCTTTCACGTCTTACAGATGATTTTGTAACTTCTACACCACATCTATCACAAACTATTCCTTTGTATCTTAATCTCTTATATTTACCACAAGAACACTCATAATCCTTTGTAGGTCCAAATATTTTTTCACAGAACAAACCATCTCTTTCTGGTTTTAAAGTTCTATAATTTATAGTTTCAGCTTTCTTTACTTCACCATATGACCAAGAACGAATCTTCTCAGGAGAAGCAATTGCTATTTTTATACCTTCAAATCTATTAGCATCCATTATTCTTCACCCCCAAAATCTTCATCTTCCATTTCTTCTTCAAATTCAGGATCAAATTCTTCCATATCATCTTCATCCTCATTTTCATCAAAATCATCTGAAACAGGAACATCTTTTACTTCATCCTTTATTTCATCTATAGATAAAATTGGTCCTTCTTTAGACTCCTCATCTTCAAGTTGTCTTAAATCTATTTCCTCATTATTTTCATCAATCATAGAAACATCAAGTCCAAGTGCTTGGAACTCTTTTACAAGTACCTTAAAACTTTCAGGAACACCAGCTTGTTTAATCATATTACCCTTAACTAATGCTTCATATACTTTAACTCTTCCAACAACATCATCTGATTTAACAGTTAAAATTTCTTGTAAAATATTAGCAGCACCATAAGCATATAATGCCCAAACTTCCATTTCACCAAATCTTTGTCCACCAAATTGTGCTTTACCTCCAAGAGGTTGTTGAGTAACCATTGAATAAGGCCCAGTACTTCTAGCATGTATTTTATCATCAACCATGTGATATAGTTTAATCATATACATGACACCAACACTTATTCTATTATCGAATGGTTCACCTGTACGACCATCATAAAGTATAGTCTTACAATCTTCATCCATTCCAGCTTCTTTCATTACTTCCTTAATATCATCAATAGTTGCACCATCAAATACTGGAGTAGCAGTATGAATACCTAATTTCTTAGCAGCCATACCCAAATGTAATTCAAGAATTTGTCCAATATTCATACGAGATGGAACACCTTGTGGATTTAACATAATATCAACTGGAGTACCATCTGGTAAATATGGCATATCTTCTTGTGGTAATATTAGAGATACTACACCCTTATTACCATGACGACCAGACATCTTGTCACCTATTGATATTTTTCTCTTTTGAATTATAGAAATTCTAACTACCATATTAACTCCACTAGGAAGCTCATCACTATCTTTCTTAGTAGTTATCTTAACCTCATGAACTATACCACCTTCACCATGCTCAACTCTAAGTGATGTATCTCTTACTTCACGAGTCTTTTCACCAAATATAGCATGTAATAATTTTTCTTCAGATGTAAGTTCAACCATACCTTTTGGAGTTACCTTACCAACAAGAATATCTCCTTCTTTTACTAAAGTACCTACTTTAACAATTCCTCTTGAATCAAGATTCTTTCTAGATTCCTCACTAACATTAGGAATATCCCTAGTAATCTCCTCAGGCCCTAGTTTAGTATCTCTACATTGAATTTCATAATTTTCAATCTTTAATGATGTATAAGCATCATCTTTTACAATTCTTTCATTTAATATAACAGCATCTTCATAGTTATATCCTTGGAATGTCATAAATGCTACAACCATGTTTTTACCAAGAGCAAGTTCACCTAAATCAGTACTTGGCCCATCAGCAATAACTTGGCCCATCTTAACAACATCACCTTTTCTAACAATAGGTCTTTGATGATAACATGTAGCATTATTAGATCTATCAAAATTTAATAATTGATATACATCTTTTGCCTTAGCATTCTTAACAATAATCTTTCTTCCATCAACATAATCTACAACACCATCTGCCTTAGCAACAACAACAGCACCACTATCCTTTGCAGCCATTGCTTCAACACCTGTTGCAACTAATGGAGCTTCAGTTTTTAATAATGGTAATGCCTGTCTTTGCATGTTTGCACCCATTAATGCACGAGTAGCGTCATTATGATCCAAGAATGGAATACATGCAGTTGTTACGGCAATTATTTGTTGAGGAGAAACATCTATATAATCAACTTGTTCACTCTTAACAATAATATTATCGCCTCTATAACGAGCAATAACTGTTTCATCAACTATTTCATCCTTACTATCATTTAAACCAACTGTTGCTTGACTTATTATATAATCAGACTCTTCATCAGCAGTCAAATAATCTATTTGATCTAATAGTTTACAATTCTTAACCCTTCTATATGGAGTCATTATAAAACCATAATCATTTATTTTAGCATAACTTGCAAGTGATGTAATAAGTCCAATATTTTGTCCTTCTGGAGATTCAATTGGACAAATTCTACCATAGTGAGATACATTAACGTCACGAACTTCCATACCAGCTCTATCACGAGAAAGTCCTCCAGGTCCTAAAGCAGATAAACGTCTTTTATTAGTTAACTCAGAAATAGGATTAATTTGATCCATGAATTGAGATAATTGAGAAGAACCAAATAATTCCTTCATAACTGCAGTTAATGGCCTAATATTTACCAATATCTTTGGAGTAACTGTAGCTAAATCAACTGTACTCATCTTATCTCTTATAATTCTTTCCATTCTTGCAAGACCAATTCTAAATTGATTTTGAAGTAATTCACCAACTTGACGAACACGTCTATTTGCTAAATGATCTATTTCATCAAGATATCCAATACCCTCTAATAAATTTAAATAATATGATACAGATGCATAAACATCAGATATAGTTAATCTCTTAGAATCAATATCTTGATCATTACCCATAATTGTAACAACTTTTTCAGGGTTATTATTAGAATAAACTTTTACACACTGAACATAATCATACTTATCTAATTCATCATTAATTAAAACTTTCTTCTTACCATAACCATTTGCAAAAACAGGTTTTAATTTCTCCAATAATTCCTTAGTAATTAAAGTACCATCTTCAACTATTACCTCATTATCCACCTTAATAGTTTCAGCAATCTTACAATTAATAAGTCTTTCACATACATCTAATTTTCTATTGAATTTATAACGACCTACCTTAGCTAAATCATATCTAAACTCATCAAAAAATCTTGTAATTAATTGGTTTTTAGCACTATCTAAAGTTGCAGGTTCACCTGGTCTTAACTTCTCATATATTTCAATTAATGCCTCGTCAGTATTCTTAGTAGAATCCTTAGAGATAGTATTCATAATATAAGGGTCCTCACCATAAACATCAATAATATCGTTATCATTTGACAAACCAAATGCACGTAATAAAGTAGTAATTGGAACCTTTCTAGTTCTATCAATTCTTACATACATAACATCTCTAGAATCTATTTCATATTCTAACCATGTTCCTCTTGTAGGAATAACTTGACATGCAAAAATACTTCTACCATTTTTATCAATTTCCTTTGTGTAATATACACTTGGTGATCTAACTAATTGAGATACAATAACTCTTTCAGCGCCATTAACTATGAAAGTACCACCTTCAGTCATTAAAGGCATGTCTCCTAAGAAAATCTCTTGTTCCTTAACTTCACCTGTCTCATTATTAAAAAGTCTTGCTTCAACAATAAGAGGAGATGCATAAGTTAAATTTCTATCTTTACATTCCTTTATTGAATGTCTAGGAGTTTCAAATACATAATCCCCAAAATCTAATGATAGATTCCCAGAGAAACTCTCAATTGGAAATAAATCAGACAATACCTCTTTTATTCCTTCAGTTCTAAACCATTCATATGATTTTTTTTGAATTTCAAGTAAATCTTGTAATTCAAGTGAATTTCCTACCTTAGAAAAGTCTGCCCTTTCACGATAAGATCCAAATTTTTTAAACTTATATGCCATCTTTTCACCCCAAATATAATATTTCAAAGAACTCTGTCATTTCAATAAAAAACAACATAGTACCAATTTAGAATTTTACTATAAGAGGGGTAAAAAGTCAATGCAAATTTGAAAGATTGTTAAAAAAATATTGACATTTTGCGTGTTTTTTATCTAATTACTTTTATTTAAATAAATTTACTAAAAAAATATATAATTATGACAAATTGTCATGCTATTGCATTAAATAAAACAAAAAAATTAGATAACTATTTAAATATCTTATCTAATCTTTCTTTTATTTGATCTTTAGAAAATGGTTTTGCAATATAATCAGAGAACCCTATTGATATATATTTCTCTTGTGCTCCACTCATCGCATCTGCAGTAAGCGCAATAACTGGTGTATTAACTCCATTTTCTTTTAAGTGTTTCATACATTCTTCTCCACCCATATTAGGCATCATTATATCCATAAGTATTAAATCATATGTATTATTTTTTACATGTTCCAAGCATTCTATTCCATCATAACATTCTTCTATTTCAAAATTAAAATCTTTTAATGCTTTTCTTGCTACTTTTATATTTAATGTATTATCATCTACTATTAATATTTTCTTTCTTCCTAAGTTTATTTTTTCTTTCACATCTTCTAATATTATCTCTTCCTTATTAGTCATTACACTTATTCTTTGTGGTATTGTTACCATAAACATTGAGCCTTTTCCAAACTCACTTTGTACATTTATTTTACCACCCATCATATCTACTAATGACTTTGTTATTGCAAGCCCTAATCCAGTTCCTTCTGCAGTAGTATTCTTTTCTATATCTAATCTCTCAAACTTTTCAAATAATTTTGTTATTAATTCCTTTTTTATACCTCTTCCTGAATCTTGTACACTTATTATTAAATAGCACCATTCTTCTTTATTTATACATTTTGCATTTAAATTTATATATCCACTTTCTGTATATTTACATGCATTTGATAATAAATTATTTATTATTTGCTTAATATGTACTTTATCTCCAATTAATTCATATGGTATATCTTCTGCAATATTTAAACTAAATTTAATAGGTTTCTCTCCTATTCTTGTTGTTGTCACCTTGCATAAATTTATTAACTCTTCTTTAAAATTATACTTAGTATTAATTATCTCTAATTTATTAGCTTCTATCTTATTTATATCTAATATATTACCTACTATTTCAAGTAATGTTTGACTAGCATTTACTATATCATTACAATTTTCTAATACCTCACTTGGCATACTTTCTTTATAACTTAAATTATCTTCAGATAACCCTACTATTGCATTAAGTGGTGTTCTTATTTCATGTGACATACTTGATAAAAAATCACTTTTTGCTCTATTTGCTTTTTCTGCAGAATCTTTTGCAAGTGTTACTTGTTCTAATAATTTCATATCAGGGTTTTCTATCGTATGATACATAATCAACAAAACATAAGAATAAAAGAAATCCTCAAACATTAAATTTGGATAATACTTTCTTAAAACAATACCTATAATATAAAGAATTATTAGTATAATAAAAGGAATATCTTTTGAAAATTCATTTTTATTTTTTACAAAAATTACATTCGAAGTAATTATAATTAATGCAAAATAAAGTATTGTAGCATACAAAGTTATATCATACGATAATCCATAACCATCCAAAACATTTCCATAATTAATTACATTTAAAGGCGCTACAAATATTGAAATAGAAAATAAAATATATGAGATAAAAATAATATTATAAATTCTATTTTTATATTTATGATTCATCAAACCAACATTATAAAAAATAATAAAAATTGTCATGCATAAAAGAAGAACCATATATATTTTTTGCATAATAATTATAGCTAGTAAAGAATTAATAGTTTTTGCAATAATATAAGTTAATATAGCTAATATGCATCTTATAATATTAACAATAAGTAAAACAGAATATATTTTTGTTTCACTATTATTTACTCTTTTTTTAAAAAAATACACAAATATTAAAAGTAAATCAATAAGTAAAGCCACAAAAGGCAAAATCAATGTCGACATTATTATCACCATTAAAATTATATAATAATTTAACATCTAATACAATACCCCATATATTTTACATAATTATTTTAAGTTAATATCCAAACAAAAAATAAAAAAAATTAGGTTTTATAAAAACTTAATTTTTTTATATACTATTTTTTTATTTTTTACAAAAATCAAATACCTCTTCTTCTGTTATAATATTTTTATCATGATACATAGTATCTAAAACATCTTGAACAGTAAAATCATATCCACATCTTTTTACAATTTGCTCTTGATAAGAATTAATATCTATATTCATATTTTTTCTTGATTCCATAGGTAATGATTCATATATCTTCCATTTTTGTTCAGCCATACGATCTCTTAATAACTCAGTTAATTGAATATCATCTAATTGGCAATCTTTTGTAACAATATTCGAACCTATTGAAACATAAAATTCATCATCGTATTGTGCTATAGCAATAGGAACAATTTCGGCATTTGTTTCTAAAGCAATTTGAGCAGTTCCTTTATATAATTTCATTACTGGAAGATTAGGAGTTATATTCCAAGCTCCTTCTGGATATATAAGAAGATTACCATTTTTTGATAGTAACTCCACAGCTCTTTCTTTTGAGATTTTCCTATCTAATTTATTATTCGTTTCTAATGAAATCATTCCATTTAAATATAATAATAACCCCGCAGCATCTTTGTATAATCCTTTTGGATCACCTAAAAATAGATAAGAATGTTCCTTTATCGCTTCAAATGTTCTTTGTACATCGTTACCACCTATATGTGTGCAAGCAAAAATTACTGGACTTTGAGTATTATTTCTCTCATCATTAATAACATATAATTTTTCATGAGATAAAATTCTATCTAACTTTACAATCAACAACAAAAGTGAATGAATTTTTTTTCTAATTTCAATGCCCTTTATAGGAACATTATTTTCATAATTATATTTTCTTAATTCCATATAATATTCAGAAATTTTCTCAATTGAATATTTTCTTAATTCCAAAATAGATTTCTTTTTAAAATCCATAATAATTCCCCCTTTTTTGTTAAATATTATACATATATTTTATAAAATGTCAAGCATTTGACAAACATATGTTGTATATAAAAAAGATATTCTATTTAAATATCTTATCTAATCTTTCTTTTATTTGATCTTTAGAAAATGGTTTTGCAATATAATCAGAGAACCCTATTGATATATATTTCTCTTGTGCTCCACTCATCGCATCTGCAGTAAGCGCAATAACTGGTGTATTAACTCCATTTTCTTTTAAGTGTTTCATACATTCTTCTCCACCCATATTAGGCATCATTATATCCATAAGTATTAAATCATATGTATTATTTTTTACATGTTCCAAGCATTCTATTCCATCATAACATTCTTCTATTTCAAAATTAAAATCTTTTAATGCTTTTCTTGCTACTTTTATATTTAATGTATTATCATCTACTATTAATATTTTCTTTCTTCCTAAGTTTATTTTTTCTTTCACATCTTCTAATATTATCTCTTCCTTATTAGTCATTACACTTATTCTTTGTGGTATTGTTACCATAAACATTGAGCCTTTTCCAAACTCACTTTGTACATTTATTTTACCACCCATCATATCTACTAATGACTTTGTTATTGCAAGCCCTAATCCAGTTCCTTCTGCAGTAGTATTCTTTTCTATATCTAATCTCTCAAACTTTTCAAATAATTTTGTTATTAATTCCTTTTTTATACCTCTTCCTGAATCTTGTACACTTATTATTAAATAGCACCATTCTTCTTTATTTATACATTTTGCATTTAAATTTATATATCCACTTTCTGTATATTTACATGCATTTGATAATAAATTATTTATTATTTGCTTAATATGTACTTTATCTCCAATTAATTCATATGGTATATCTTCTGCAATATTTAAACTAAATTTAATAGGTTTCTCTCCTATTCTTGTTGTTGTCACCTTGCATAAATTTATTAACTCTTCTTTAAAATTATACTTAGTATTAATTATCTCTAATTTATTAGCTTCTATCTTATTTATATCTAATATATTACCTACTATTTCAAGTAATGTTTGACTAGCATTTACTATATCATTACAATTTTCTAATACCTCACTTGGCATACTTTCTTTATAACTTAAATTATCTTCAGATAACCCTACTATTGCATTAAGTGGTGTTCTTATTTCATGTGACATACTTGATAAAAAATCACTTTTTGCTCTATTTGCCTTATCAGCTGCATCTTTTGCAAGTGTCATTTCTGTAAGCATTTTTACATCTGGATTTTCTATTGTAAATAACATTATTAAATTAACATACGCTAAAACAGCTGAAATAATAACAATAGATTTATCAATTTGATTTAACACAACAACTACTATAAAGAATAATATTAATACATATAATGGAGTTAATTTTCTATTAATAGCATTTTTGAAATTAATAATTAAACATATAAAAATATTTATAAAATAAAATACACAACCCAAAATTGTACTAGTAAGTGCTGCACCATCACTATACATTACATTTCCATCATTATGTATATTAACGTTCATAAAAACTATTAAAAACATAAGAACTACATCTATAATCGTAGTAATCCAAAAAAACAAATTATATAGTTTTCCCTTTTTATTATGATCTTCTTTTGATGTTACATAATAAGTATATAGAAAAAAATTACTTGAAAATAAAATATATGTAGCATAATCAAATTTATTTAATAATTCTATTAATTTTATTTTGTTAGGATAAAATACACCTAGATATAATATAGATACCATAAAAATACTGTCTAATAAACTATAAATTAATATTCTAGAAAATATAGCAGTTTCTTTATTTTTAGCTCTTTCTTTTGAAAAAAATACAATATTGCATAAAATAGCAACAAATAAACCACAAATAGGTATATATAAATTATAAATTCCATTCATTATTTTCACTTCCTCTATTAACATTGTATCACATGAATAAAAAAAATTAAATATTTCTTACTTACGTAATACTTTATTTAATTCAAAATTTTTAGGTGTAATTCCTGCAACAAAATTACCATTATCATCTATCGTATATTCATTTTCCTTTTTCTCACCATTCAAAAACAAAATATATTCTTGTTCTTTCTTAGAATCATATGTAAACCCAAGTGCCTTAAATTTTTTTAAATAAGTATGATTAATATATTCAATTGGATTTACATTATCTTTTGAAATACCATAATCACTCCATGCACCCATTCTTAAATTTACCATTTCATCTTTTAAACTATTGGTTTGACTAATTAAATTAGCATTATAATCTAACATAATAGGTTTACCAAATCTAACAACACACTTCTTATATAATTCCCCTTCTGATCTAAATAAACCATTTTCTTCAACATATTCAAATACAGTAGGTATAACAGGCACTCCAGTAATTAAAGATACTTGAGAAATACCAGTTCTAATATTGTGCATAACTTTAGTTGGATGCAAATTCCAAGTACCTTCTCCAAATATAACTCCATCACTACCCAACAATATTTTATTAGATATTTTTAAAACAGAATTTTCTCTATCTTCTTTTACTCTTCTATCTAATAAAGTAGCATTAGAAATACTAAACAATTCTCTAACAGCAGGACTTAAACAATCCTTTCCTGCAAGAATACTAACATTTCTTCCTAATTTAGATAATGCCTCAAAAGCTGTAAAAGCATCATGCGAATTACTATGATTCACTAAAAATATAGCATTTGAATCTTTTGGAACATTTTCAGTTCCTTCCAATTCTAATTTATAATTTCTAATAAAAGGATAAATATGTTTAATCATATTTTGCCCACAACTTAATTGCTTATTTTTCATCAATAAACATTTTTCTTTTAAATTAATATAATATTCCTTATCTCTTTCCATAACAAATCCCCCTTTTTTACTCATATTATACACATTTTTTAGGAAATGTCAACTATTTGTAAATTTATGTTAATCAAACAAAGATTTGTTCCCCTTTATTAAATTCAAACATGTGTTTGAATTATTATTTACAAAAAGCACACATTTCTGTGTGCCATAATTTATTATTTTATATTACTTTAATTCAACACTAGCGCCAGCTTCTTCAAATTTAGCTTTTAATTCTTCAGCTTCTTCTTTCTTTAAGCCTTCTTTAATAGCTCCACCAGCTTCAGTTAAGTTCTTAGCTTCTACTAATCCTAATCCTGTTACTTCTCTAACGATTTTAATAACAGCAATTTTATTAGCACCAGCACTTGTTAATACAACATCAAATGAAGATTTTTCTTCAGCAGCAGTAGCTACTGGAGCAGCAGCAACAGCTACAGCAGATGGATCAACACCAAATTCCTCCTTCATTGCATCAACTAATTCCTTAATTTCCAATAATGTCATTTCTTTTAAACCTTCAATAAAACTTTCTTTTGTTAACTTAGCCATTTCATTTTCCTCCTTATAATTTAATTTTTAATTTTCTTTTTGCTCACAATATAAATTAAGAGCAATACTTAAATCTTTTGCTATACCAATCATACCACCAGCAAGCATAGTAAGTAATCCATCTCTTGATGGTATTGTTGCAAGTTGAGCTAGTTCTTCTAGTGAAGATACTTTTCCATCAACTAATCCACCTTTAACTGATAATGCTTCATGATCTTTAGCAAAATTTGTAACAACCTTAATAGGTGCTACAGCATCAGTTGAATAAACTAAAGCACTAGGACCAACTACACATTCATCAAGTGTAATATCTAGTGAATCTAATGCTCTTTTTGTTAATGTATTTTTGTAAACTTTAACATCAGCATTATTTTCTCTTAGATTCTTTCTTAATGAAGTAAACTCTTCATCAGTAAGTCCACGGTAGTCAATAAATACTACTCCAGCACTTTCCTTTATCTTAGATGCAATTGTATTAACTGTTTCAGCTTTTTTCTCTAAGATTAGCTTATTTGCCATAAGATACCTCCTTTTAAATTTGTAATATAAAACCTTCACCAAGACAGTGAAGGCATATTAAACATAAGCATTCCTCGGTAGGATTTATGCAAATAATGCACCTACTGTCTTCGGTAAATTTCTAAATCAATTGTTATTATATAACATAAATTCTTATTTGTCAAAAGAATTTACATCTAATTTAATACCAGGACCCATTGTTGTTGATAAAGATATATTCTTAACATAAATACCTTTAACAACAGATGGCTTGCTCTTTAAAATTACAGAAACAAATGCCTTGATATTTTCTTTTAATTCTTCTTCAGTAAAAGAAACTTTACCAACTAATCCATGAACATTACCATATGAATCAGTTCTATATTCTACTCTACCTTTTTTTACATCAGATATTGCTTTCTTAACATCAGTTGTTACAGTTCCAGTTTTAGGGTTTGGCATTAAACCTTTAGGTCCTAAAACCTTACCTAACTTACCAAGTAAAGGCATCATATCTGGAGTAGCTATCATAACATCAAAATCTAACCAATTTTCTTTTTCAATCTTTTCAAGGATATCAACATCACCAACAAAATCAGCACCAGCTTCTTTTGCAGCTTTAGCATTATCACCCTTAGCAACAACTAATACTTTCTTTTCTTTACCAGTTCCACTAGGTAAAACTATTGCTCCTCTTAATTGTTGATCAGACTTTCTAGTATCAAGATTTAATCTCATAGCTATTTCAACACTACTATTAAATTTAGATACACTTGTTTCTTTCACTAATTTAACAGCTTCATCTAAAGTATAAACTTTCATTTTGTCAACTTTAGCTACAGCTTCTAAATATTTCTTTCCTTTCTTCATTTTATACCTCCCAATGTGGTCAAATGCGGACTCTCGCTCCCACATAGGTATTACCTATGCTTGAATTAATTATTATTTTTTAATCTTCTATTTTGATTCCCATGTTAACAGCAGTACCTTCTACTATCTTCATAGCTGCATCAACATCGTATGCATTTAAATCAGGCATCTTAGTTTCTGCTATTTCTTTTAAAGAATCTCTAGATATTGTTGCTACAGTTTCATTTTTTCCTTTAGTAGCGCCTTTTTGAATCTTAGCATATTTCTTTAATAAGAATGCTGCTGGTGGAGTCTTTAATTTGAAATCGTATGAACGATCATCATAAAGTGATATTTCTACTGGTAGAATATCCCCCATCTTATCTCTAGTTGCATCATTAAACTTAGTACAAAATTCTTGTAAATTAATTCCTGCAGGTCCTAAAACTGTTCCAACTGGTGGAGCAGGTGTAGCTTTTCCAGCAGGTATTTGTAATTTAATCTTCTTTACTAATTGCTTTGCCACGAAAAACACCTCCTATAAATATTTTTTCGCGAGTGGTAATAATGATTTCCGCTTAATCTCCCACTTTTTTTCATCTATATAAATTTATATAGCGAACTTATTTTATCACTATATTAATATAAATGCAATAACTTTTTTATGCTTTTTCTACCTGAGAAATTGAAACTTCTACAGGAGTTTCTTGTCCAAATAAATCAATTAGGACAGTAAGTGAATTATTTTCTAAGTCAACAGATTGAATTTTACCATACATATTATTGAATGGACCTTCTATTACCTTAACCTTTTCACCAATCTTTAATTCTTCATCTATATCTAATCTACTCATACCCATATTGCTTAATATTGTATCAATTTCACTTGGTAAAAGCGGTACTGGTTTAGCACCCTTTCCAGATGAACCTATAAATCCTGTTACCCCAGGAGTATTACGAACTACATACCAAGCTTCATCAGACATAATCATTTCTATAAGTACATATCCAGGAAACATCTTCTTAACTTTTTCTTTAGTTACACCATCTTTAACTTCAATTTCTTTTTGTTCAGGAATTATAACTCTAAAAATATTATCCTGCATATTCATTGAATTAATACGCATTTCCAATTTTTCTTTAACTTTGCTCTCATGTCCAGAATAAGTATTTACAACATACCATAATTTTTGATTATCCATACTACACCCCCAAAGACTTTACATATGCAATTATAAAGTCAAGTGCAAAGAAAAATGTAGCAAAAAATATAATAAATACAACTGTTATAATTGTATACTTACTCATACTTTTAGCATCTGGCCATTTTACTTTTTTCATTTCTTTTTTTATTTCACTAAAGAAATTCTTAATTTTTTTCATAAATCTCACCCATTTTTCAAAATAAAAACACTCTCAAAGTGCTTTAACACTTTAAATATTAGCATAATTATTGATTGTAGTCAACATTTTTCCAAAGAAATA